>JBBTCY010000116.1:4611-5955 GCA_038043005.1 Pseudomonadota bacterium | reverse complement strand
ACGAGTGGAGTTACTGGCGGCGCCATGTAATAGCACGACCGGTATATTCCGTTCCGGCTGTATGGGTGTCCATCGCCAATATACGAGATCAGTGCCGTCTACTCCCTGAAAGTGTAGTTTTTCATCCATTCCATCGCTCCCTTTCGTATCATTCTGCTTTATACAGTCAACCAGTCTCAGGATCAATCCAGCCTGACAGGGCTTGGTCATTTCTATCCAAATGATCGAATTGTTGGAGAAAATGGTGCGTTATCTTTATTTAATGCATTAAAACGATGTGTTATCTGTATACCATCTTCAAACACTGCTGTAAGGAGGTTGACCATGATGATCAAGGAACTCTCTTTTGATGATGCAGATGACGACATGGAAAACGTCAGTCCGGTTGAGGACAGGGCTGAGGATAGCAATGAGGATGACGATCTGGCCGATAGCAGGATTCCGGTGAGCAGGATGATCAGGATAATTGATGAGATCGAACTGGCCAAAGATGATTTTGATGATGAAATATCAGAAATAACACTTGATTCATTAGGATTGCGTTAATTTCTCATATTCGCCAGAACAGGATGCGTCGTTTTCGCGACGGTGTGAACATTGACTGACAGCCTGATTCTGGCTTCTTACCGGATTGATGATGATTTATCATTAATTGGTATCCTGATTGTTTCCGAAAATACCAACAAACCGCAGAAATTCACGCTAACATCATTCGATTGGTTTTTATGGAGCAAATGATGGTCAACGCAGACGTGGAAATTTTCGAGAAAACAGTTTGTTTTGAAGGCTTCTTTCGCCTGGAACGTTATCGTTTGCGGTATCGGTTATTTAACGGCGACTGGAGTCGCCCGGTTGTTCGTGAATTATTTGAGCGTGGCCACGCTGCAGCGATCCTGCCGTATGATCCTGACAGAGATGAAGTCATTTTGATTGAACAATTCCGGATCGGTGCAATGGCAACAGCCGACGGTCCGTGGTTGCTGGAGATTGTGGCGGGCATGATGGAAATGAATGAAACGGACGAAGAAGTGGTGAAGCGGGAAGCAGTGGAAGAAACCGGTTGCGTCGTTAACGACTTTATCCCGCTGTATGATTGTCTGGTTAGTCCGGGCGGCACAACAGAACGTGTTGCTTTATTTTGTGGGCGGGTTGATACGACACACGCAGGGGGTGTGTATGGTTCAGTCGAAGAAGATGAAGATATTAAAGTGCATGTGGTTACCTTGGATACGGCGTTTACGTTATTAAAATCAGGCCGGATTAATACGGCCAGTTCGATCATTGCATTACAGTGGCTGGCCTTAAATCGGGATTATGTGCGAGCTTTGTGGTCAGTTAAAGAAG
>JBBTCY010000116.1:0-4511 GCA_038043005.1 Pseudomonadota bacterium | reverse complement strand
ATTGTTTCAGCGCTGACAGACAGGCTCCAGAAAACCATTACGACGATCGTGATGGGTAACATGGAAACAGTTCTCAGGTAATGCTGTAACACGTATCAATTTAAGGCATGAATTTGGTGGGCTGGAGTCAAATCGCCTGAATTACCTGAGGGAATAAACCAAGGGCGCGATTCCTTTGGTTTATTCCGGTTTGAGAGCACTGAATCTTACAGGCGTGTACCGGGTCATGTCCTGCTCCAATCGTTTCAGTTTTTCTTTCATCAGGCTGCCAACAAAGAGCTGAGGCTCCGAGTGAGTCAGGTTTTCATTCAGCTCACGCTGCTTGATTTTAGAGATAGCCCGGTTAAAACTTTCGACAAACTGATAGGGGCCGGTGTCTATATTTTTAAAAATGGCTTCACCAAAATAAGTATATTCGTTTTCATTAGCGCATCCAAAGGAAGTCTTGTCGGCTGCGGCAGCAGTAAAAATCAAACTGTACTCGGTCTGGAGCGGTTCGACAAATCCACCCGAATAACATGCCGAAACCAGAATGATTCGCCAGCGTATGCCGGCATCATCCAGATAGGCTTTGATGTCTTCCGGGCGGATGCTGTTCAGATCAAGCGACCACATTCTAACTGATAGCTCATGATCCATGGAGCCATGGCTGGTCAGGTACAGAAACACAACGTCTTCGTCACGGTTCATTTTGCTGCCCAGATGGTCCAGCGATATTTTCAGGTTTGTTGATGACGCCAATGGCGTGTTGTTGATGGTTTTCAGGTTATTAATCAATGTAACCGATCGGCCCGATGTACCAAAGCGTTCATCCATGACATGCTGTACATGATTCACTTCCTTCATGAATACGTCCTGGATGGCATCGGAACCAAAACCCACAAAGAAAAGATCGGTAACCCCCTCGATGCCGGGTTTGATTGGGTCTAAGACATTATTCAGAAACATGGGTTGATTATAATAGATGTCTTCCTGATTGATATCGACCAGCTCGTCGTCGGAGTATGCGGCTATTTCATCCGCATGCGCGTAACCGGGATACCAGAAACGTAATTCTGAATTTACCAGGGGATATGAAGCACCCATCCAGAGGATGATAACCAGCGCTGCTTTGAGCTTGTGGTGATCCAGCAATTGCAATGCAATATAAAAACAGGCAGCTATTGTCCACGCCATAAAAATCGTATGGCCAGCGACAGCGAGTGTGTCGGGCAAATGGGGTAAGGCAACAAAGGAAATCAGATAAAGGAATGGTGAAATACAATAGGCAATGATCAGGAATTGTGGCAGGCTGTTCTGTTTGCCGGTCAGCTTTGTCAGTACAAATCCTATCAGCAGCGTAATCAATAGTTCGATACCCAGATATCCCAGGCCGAACAGGTCGAAAACAGGATAAGGTGTCATCAGATAGGAAACAACAAAGGCCGTCAGGGCATAGAAACTCAGGAGCAGAACAAACTGGTCGTGAGAAACGACCATTTGCTCGATGGTATTGCGACGAAAGGCAAGCAGCTTTATACCGCAATAAAGATTCAGAGCTAATATCTGGAGTTCCTTGATTAACGCAACCGGTTTCGATTCTTCGGCTATGCTTGCATAATGATCCATTTTGTCTCCAAATTAAGAACAGCAATTACAGAAAAGTATGAACGGCATTAATTCGGGAAACTACAGATGAAGGAGCACAATGTGCAGGGAAATAAGCCGGGTTAAATTCAGACCGGCACGCTGAGCAGGGGCAACAGTGGCTTGCAGGATCGTTTTGGCATGATTCTGGCGCTGCCTTGCAAGTGTCTCATTTTGACCAAAGGAATTACGATCAGGGTATCAAGGATGAATAAACAAAAAAAAATAAACCAATGGAGTGTGAAGCTGTCATGGATTGCAGTGATACTTTCAGTACTGTCTGTCTTGACGCATCGATTGGCCTTTGTGGATTTTCAGTGGGCTTTGCTGGGTCTCGGCAGTGGCGTGATTGCGGGTTTGCTGGCTGTTGTTTCTGGTTTGTCAGGTACTTTCCTGGCGATCAGGAACAGGCAAACCCGCGTTATGTTTACATTGGTGGGGCCGTTGCTGGGCCTTCTGGTTATTACACCGGTTGTTATGGTGGTGTGGGCAGGTGCCGGTATGCCGCCTATTCATGACATTACGACAGATCTGCAGGATCCTCCTCAATTTGTGGCGATCAAGGCACTGCGGACATCGGCACATAATCCACTGGATCGCAAGATGCCAAATGACCTGGCTGCATTGCAGAGAACAGGTTACCCGGATCTGGCTCCGGTGCTGATTAATCAATCGATGGATCAGGTATTTGAAGCAGCTGTTTCGCTGGTTAAAAAGCGGGGATGGGAAATAGTGTCTGTTTCTGCGGAAGAAGGCCGGATTGAAGCGACTGATACCACACGGCTCATGGGATTCAAGGATGACGTGGTGATTCGCGTGCAAACAGCCGATAACCTGACGCGAGTCGATATGCGTTCCGTATCCCGTGTCGGGAAAAGCGATCTGGGTGCCAATGCCAACCGCATCCGGTATTTTCTGGTTGATCTGCAGAAACGGTGATTTGAATCCGATAACCTCCTGAATCAGCAAGACGATGAATCGGACATTGTAAGCGCTGGCGATGGCTACGATTCAGTATTCCGGCAGTAGTAATGCTATCATTGTGGAATTTTTCGATATCCCTTTCATACAATTAATGACAACATGATGACTCCAACAACCGTTCAATTGATTGCAGCGATACTATTCGCGCTGGCCGTAATCCATACTTTTTCCACCAAATATTTTGAACACCTGGCACATATTCAGCCGCGCCATGCCGGTATTTGGCATTTGCTGGGTGAAGTGGAAGTGGTATTCGGTTTCTGGGCGATGGTTCTGATACTTTTTATATTTGCTGCGAGCGGAAAGCATGAAGCGATCACCTATCTCGAATCGCGCGACTTTACTGAACCCATGTTCGTGTTTGTGATCATGGTGATTGCCGGAACGCGCCCCATTCTGGATTTTGCCGCTGCCACGGTTCAGCGTATGGCATTTCTTTTGCCGATCAATACAGGCATGGCCATGTACTTCTTATTGCTGGCTTTCGTACCGTTGCTGGGTTCATTTATTACAGAACCTGCGGCTATGACGCTGGCGGCGCTCATGCTGCGGGATACGTTATTCAGCAAGGAGATATCCACCCGGTTAAAGTATGCAACGGTTGGCGTATTATTTGTCAATGTTTCCATTGGCGGTACACTTACACCATTTGCTGCGCCGCCGGTATTGATGGTAGCCGCTAAATGGAACTGGGATATGTGGTTCATGATGACAACATTCGGCTGGAAATCTGCATTAGCCGTTGCAGTTAATGCATGTGCAGTAACCTGGTTGTTCCGGCATGAGCTGGGGCATGTCAGTCAAAAGGCTGATGCGGTTGGGTCAAAAACACCATTATCCGTAATACTGATTCATCTGATGTTTCTGACACTGGTCGTATTATTTGCACACCATCCTGTCGCGTTTATGGGCTTATTCCTGTTTTTCATCGGATTTACCACTGCCTATCAACACTATCAAAATCCGTTGATCCTGCGTGAAGCACTGCTGGTTGCGTTCTTCCTGGCGGGGCTGGTGGTGCTTGGCGGGCAGCAACAGTGGTGGCTCCAGCCATTGCTGATGGATATGGATGATACGGCTGTATTCTTTGGAGCAACGGCTTTAACGGCAATTACCGATAATGCTGCCCTAACTTATCTGGGTTCACTGGTTGAAGGGTTGAGCGAGGAATTTAAAATCGCATTGGTTGCCGGTGCGGTGACTGGTGGCGGTCTGACAGTGATAGCCAATGCGCCCAATCCAGCTGGATTTGCCATCTTGCGCGGCAAGTTCGAGGAACAAACCATCCATCCGCTGGGTTTATTGATCGCGGCATTGCCACCGACACTGGTGACCATTATCGCGTTTCGCGTGCTATGACGCATCGGTAGGAATCACAGCCCGGTATTTATCGCGATCAGCCAGGATTGGAAAATTATAAATTCCAATCCTGTTTTTTTGATTTGCTTGCAGGGTTTAATCAATCGCTTGAATAAAAAATCAAGCCTTCTTGGCAGGATCTGCAACCACCAGTGAAGGCAGTGGCTCAGGCTGAACCGGAGTCTTTTTGTCGGATATATCATCAAACCAGCGATATGCCATCGGCATAACCACCATCGTCATCAACGTTGCGGTCGTTAATCCAAAAATGACCACGATGGCGAGTGGTTTTTGCACCTCGGAACCCAATCCTGTCGCGGTTAGAAAAGGCGCTAAGCCTAGAATGGTTGTAGCTGCCGTCATCATGACAGGCCGGAAGCGCTGCGAACAGGCTTGTCTTGCGGCTTCCTGCGCACTCAGGCCTTTTTCGCGCAATTCACGTAAAAAGGAGATTAATACTACACCGTTCAAGATGGAAGTTCCCCACACGGCAATAAAGCCCACCGATGCCGGTACCGACAAATATTGGCCGGTTACAAAAA
>JBBTCY010000115.1:0-1520 GCA_038043005.1 Pseudomonadota bacterium | reverse complement strand
GATGTGCGTAACAGGTGTATTCTTACTCAGCAATACGTACCACGCTGAAATTGCAAGAGATTGAGGATGCCGTCAGATGTTTCGGCGCCCCTGTCCCATGCTGGCATCGAGCTTGCGTTAACGTATGTGACGTCACAGAAGAGAGCCTAGCTCGGCGCAAGAGTGTGTGGGAAGAAGAAAAAATGAAAGGAGGTGGGTGGTACTGTTAGGGACGAGGGTTCAGAGTAGGCCAACCAGCAAGTCGGTTGGCTGTGCCTAGTAGGGAGATGGGTGATTTCAAAAGTTAAATCTAATTTATTTAGGAGAAAAAATCATGGCAGAGGCATTCAAACTAGAAGACTTCAAACCGCAAGACGATGTTCTCAAACGGATTGTACTCGCTCGTCGTGAAGAAGTGGTGAAATTGCAGAAATCCCAGGTAGGTCATCTCAAAGATCTGGAAACTCGGGGTCAAGCGCGGCTCGCTGCTTTGAAAAGGACCCTGCCGAAGGACATGCTTGCTGTCCTGACGAGCCAGGACAGTGTGCACGACGAAGCGATTGTATCCACGAAGTCGAATATCGACAGTGTCAAGACCAAGCTCGCCAAATCGGGCCCGTCCCCGGAAAATGAAACTGCCGTGCATCCAGGCCTGGCTGGTGGCCATCTGATCGCGCCTAACTCACTGGGCTGGTTTACCCCGTACTACGGCACCCTGCATGGGTCAGACGGCAGCGTGTATTGGCAGGGCTTAACCCTGGCAACATTGATCTGTCAGATTTTGCAAATGGTGCTGGCTCAGGCATTTTCGGCACCGGCGCGGCCTCATTCACCGTGTATATGGACTGGTGGTTCAGCTACAAGCCTCTAACGAACCGCAATTATGCCCACACCATCTGGGTTCCGTTCCATGGATTCTACATTGTGTACGCAGATGACGGCTTTTGGGATTCCAAAGAAGCACATGCGCGCATCGATCTGTCAGCGGTGGGCTACCAGTACAACTACAAGGCCCCCGGGAGCACCAATGTGTTCGATATCCAAAGCCAGAACATTAACGTCAATGACCGTTTCGACGGATGGCGCACTATGTATTACTCGGATCTTTTGGGTGCTGACCAAGCCTACCTCAGAGTGTCCGCTTCGTACTACGTGTACGCGCGCGGCGGCGGCTCGACCGCACAGTTGAATTTCAGTGATGGCGATGCCAATTACATGGGCATGCCATGGGTGTATATCGACTAGCCGAGCATAGGGCGCAATTGGCACAGTGAAACATAGCAGTTGCTGGTTGCGCCCTAATCAAAAAGGTGATGTGCCAGCGGGATGAATTGGTTGTTGCGATCTATTAGAGGCCAAGCTGTTTCATAATTAGTGTGAAGTTCCTAGTTTAACATCCTTTGGACAAAGCCGCACGCTCGAGTATGCGTAGAGGTCGACACGAATGCTTGATGTCACTATCAACAAAGATGCGGTAAGGATTGGCTCACGCTTCGCTATTAGCTTCCAGCGCACACTTCGCATCCCCGACGATGGTCGCA
>JBBTCY010000114.1:0-5961 GCA_038043005.1 Pseudomonadota bacterium | reverse complement strand
GTCCCAGGTTCGAGCCCTGGTCGGGGAGCCAATTAGGTACAAATCTGGGCACTCTCTCAAGAGAGTCAATTTTTGATTCATCTATCGCGTGTGCCAGTGCAGAATAACTGCCGGTTATCTCAGCTTGATGGCCGTTAATACGAATTTCACTCACCAGTAACTTCAAATATTCCTTGCCGAAGCCGCTTTTTCTGTCTAATAGCTTGGTACGTAATGCTTTGGTGAATGCAGTCAATTGATTCTGTTTGATGTCTGGCAATTGTTGCTGATGGCGATATCCGGCCACTGTAATCAACAATTCCTGTCGTCTTGCCTGCAATTTGTGGGAACGCTCTTGCAATGAGGAATCCAGCGGCAACAATCCTTTCTCTACCGCCTCATAAAGCCGATCAAGGGCGGTCTTTATTTCATCCAGTTCCTTGGTCAGCTTCTTCAATCCGTCATCCTGGCTTGCTTGTGCGGCCTTGATCTGCTTTTTCATGTCAGAGAGCATTATCTTGACTCGATCTGGATCAAACACTTTGTCGGCCAAAGCAGTCAGTATCAGGCTATCGAGTTTTTCCATGGGATGACTTGGATTATCACAGAGCTTGATTCCCTTGCTGATGCGGGTATTGCATTTGTAATAGCGATAACGCCCACCCTTGCCAGTGGCCAAGGTCATGCTGGCACCACAGCAGCCGCATTTGAGTATGCCGGTCAATAAGGTTGGAGAATTAACCGCTCTTGGCGGTACTTTTGAAGGGGCACGGCTTGCTTTACGTGCTTGCACGACTTCAAAGATTGATTTCTCGATAATGGGATCAACGGCCATGCGTACCCATTCGGACTCTGGTTTGTTTTTTTGATTTCTGGCATCTCGCTTATTGAAGATGAACTCACCGTGATAAGTCGGATTAGAAAGAATTTCATGGATTCGGTTACGTCCAAATTGCTTGCCACGCAGTGTCAGGCCGCGCTCGTTTAAATGAACAGCAATCTGTTTTGCCCCAAAGGACTGGCCAAGGTAGCCATTCAGATACAGATCGAAGATTTTGCGAACAATGGCCGCTTCCTGCTCATCAATAGCAAATCGTTTCTTTTTCTTGCCCTTGATACTGACCGTTTCAACTTCAACAGTTTTATAACCGAAGGTAGGACGCGATCCATTGAAATAGCCTTGGCGAGTGTTTTCTTTCATAGCGCGCAGTGTGTGCTTGCCGTTCTCCTTGCTTTGGTATTCATCAAAATAGCTCAATAGCTTTCGTGTAAATTCTCCGCTGGGGTCATCGCTCGTTTGTTGGGTAATAGAAATCAGCCTAACATCGGCTTTTCTCAGGTCTCGTTCATATAGACCAAATTCCAGTGAATTGCGGAAAAAGCGGGACAGACTATGCACAACAATAGCATCGTAGGGACTAGGCTTGAGCATGGCATCAGCAATCATTTGCTGAAACACCGGCCTTTTATCATCGGTTGCGGATGCGCCCGGCTCGACGTATTCCATGATCACGGTATATCCATTCGCTTTGCACCAGTCGCGCATTTGCCGCAACTGATCGGGAATGGACAAGTCTTTTTCCGCTTGCTTGACCGTGGAAACGCGAGCATAGAGCGCTATCCGCATGTTGCTTACTCCTTGTTGATTTCAGTTTGGATCAATATTTCCTTGAGAACTTCGGGCAAAATTGATTGAATCAGGATCAATTCGCCTTCAAGAATAGACTGTTCCTGAAGATCAGGATTAAAAGAAATTGAAATTTCTAAATTGTTTAGATTGTTCACGCATGATAGCACCTCCTTTTTTGCATGGTCTATTCCTGCCCGTTCCTGTCCTTGTTACGATCTTCAGCGTATAACCGCGCCAATTCCTTTTCCAATCCATTCTTGCCGAAGATGTTGAGATAAATTTTACGATATGCTTCAAACTGCGATTGTGACAAAGAACTTTGCGCCAGCAGCAATGCTTCATTCTTGCTCTGGTCAAGCAGCCTCAGAATCTCTTGCAGCGTTACCATTGCCCAAGCCTCATTTCTGTCACGCGTTCTTCTACATCAAACGACCATGACAACGGATCATGGACATGGCGAACAACCATACTCATGAGCGCCTGCGCTTCCGTAACGGAAATCTTGTCTTTGCCGTATTGCAAACATTGAATGGCTGCCATGCGTTTGAGATAGCCGTATACGCTGATAGCGAGGCGCATCTTGCGTTCTTCCAGTAGTGCGTTCATGTCCAGGTCGTTCAGGGTATCCATGCCTTCCAGAATCTCTATCTTGGCAATTGCGCTATCAAATCCCGCCACAGCGGATGCAATGCCCAGCGGGAACGATTACTGTCATCAGATTTGATACGTAGCGTCGTCGTATGGTCGTTGACCAGAACGCGCAACACGGCACCTTGGCGTTGTTGTAGTTCGCAAATACCGCAGTTCCGTAGCGAGGATTTGCGCACCTGCCATTCAATGCGCCATACATCGTGATCGATTCCCCATAGTTTATAAAACCAAGTCTTGGCGCTTGTTTCGTTGATCTCGTCACATTTGTTATAGATCCGTAGTTTTATATCGCCTTCGCCAAAGGAGAAGGTTTGAATCTTGCGGTTCTTGCGGTGTTGGTTATCCTTGCTGGCAGCCGACACAAAACTGTCTTCATCAAAATCAATGTCTGGCAGGAAATAATCAAACGTAAAGTCGACGCGTGATAGGCGTTCGGGTTGATATACAACCAAGCCAACCGATTGCGCCCAGTCCATGAAACGTTGGTGCAAGTTCTGTATGCCGGAATGCCATAGCGCTACGCTGCGGAAAGTAACAAAGAAGGAAGGTTGATTAAATTCACCAAACTGAATGCTGAATGACTCATTTTCAATCAGGAAAGGATAACCGCTCCCTGTTCCGTGCGAAGCCAGCAGGAATTCCTCGGTGCCCAGTTTGATCAGTTTGGGTTTCCGCGCCTTGGCTTGACGTAATGCTTCTTTCTCAATTGCCAGTTGCTCAAAGTTAAGCAGACAGCCTTGATCAAATGCGAGGTAATACGCGCATTCGATGGTGTCGTAACCGCTGAGCAATAGGCGATGTGTCATGATTGAAAATTACTCAGATGATTTAGATTTGGCTTTCTTCTTAGGTACAACTTTAGTATTTACAGTTACATATTTGAAACTTGGTTTCAAATGTTCTTCCCGCAAAAGTGTCATTTTATTAACAATGTCTTCAGGCAATTCTTTCTTAACCGCTTCGAGGCCGCATTCAAGCAATTCATTGATAATCAATGAAACCGGCATATTGCTTATTCGAGCAAGATTCTCAATTTGACAATATATATTGATTGGAAATCGATGACTTCGCTGAATTGTGCCCGTAATGCCTTGCATCCCAGCGTCCCCAGTAATAAGGCCCGCCAGGAATTCTGCTTTCGTGGGTTGATAGTTTTCTTCAGACATATGTATTACTCATGGGTTATGTAATGGTATTTTTATAGTATCCCAATAAGTAACCCGCTGTCAAATCGCGCATAACTCCACAGGTACCCCCCCGCTCTTAGGCTTGTGAGGCGCCAGCGGTGCCCCCTATGGATTTATGCGCTTGCCGAGTCGCATTCGTGTCAGTCGGTAGCACAACCATTCAGTAGCAAAATTGATTTGAAAGAGCGCATTCGCGCTCTTCTCCTCCGCCTCCTTCGTCGTCGTTGTCGTTAATCGCGCGAATGCGTGCCTCGTTTGTTTGAATACTCACAAAGGCAGCTTTTTGAATTTAACTGATTGTCTTAAAGGCTGAAAACCTTTATATTCAGGAGTGGATTACCAAGATATGTATTTGTAGCCCCCCGTGTTACTTGGACGAGGAGAGCTAAATGACGTATTTATTATATGTATTTGGGGTTTTTCTATTCTGAAGCTAATTAAGTAATAAGGAATTAGGAGAACTTAACCATGTTATACGACATTCTATTACAGATTATGCGACATTTTTGTCGTATATATTACGTTAGGCATGAACAATTTATAGCTTAATATTTCCGAAAGAAAATAAGGAGTATTTATGGACGTGGAGTCGATGTCCTTCATTTTTGGTGCCATCCTAATAGCCATATCCATCCTCGGTGGCGGCTTGGAGATAAAGGAACTGAAAGTGCCCCAAGTTGGAACAGTTTCCCGAATATTGGCGGCAATTGTTGGTGTGGTCTTCGTTACAGTCGGTTTTTCCCTAGGGACTACTAATTCACCAAACGAAAAGACGCCGTTTTTGGTTCCTCCGGAAACTAAGCCATCCCTTGCATCAAAGTCAGCTGTCGAAGAAAACGGCTCCTCAAATATCGCATTCAATATCTCTGTATCCCTCGGCAAATATGGGCCTGCAGAACAGGTCGAGGAAACTACACGAATTATGATCGATGGCAGCAAGGTTGCTGAGTTCGTATTGGACTCAAACAATCCATCTGAGTCTGCATCTATAAATGTTTCAACGCCAGGTAGTTACAGATACATGATCGAAGGCCATGCCGTCTGGAACGTGACCGGAAATAAACGGCTACCGATCTATGGAAGCGGCACAATAGAAGTCCTAAAAGGTGCCTCATTCCGCGTAAATGCAGAAACTCCACCAAGCGCAGAAATGCAAACATGGAAGCTTGCCTTGGAGCCCGAATAGCAAGTGGCCCATATGGAGCTTGCGGAATACGGGGCGTTCGTGGCTTCGAAGTTCCCGCATTTCGCGTTGCTTCATGCGGGCTACAATTTAATTTATTGCCTAACTCAACGTTCCAGCGGAGCTTCGCTTACGCTACGCCCGCTGAACTTTGCGTTAGAATTCCGGCATCGGAGGTTTCATGAGTCAAGAACAAAAAAGTGAATCCTCGGATCATTCGCCTCAACCATCACCCTTGCCACCCAAGCTTCCCCTCCCACCTTCATGGGAGGACTATTGGGCACATCAGGTAGCTGAGAAGGCGAAAACCAAGGTCCTCGGGTATTTCGGAGTCTTGGCCGCCCTCGTATCGATCCTAATAACCCTGTACGGCGTCAACGGTATCAAAACGTTGTTAGAAGACAGGTTCACCAAGATAGTGGCTGAGAAAGAGAAAGAAGCAACAGCGCGGATCGAGCGACAGCTCAAAGAGTTTGAAGAGGAGAAGCTCAAGTCGTTCGGTCTACAGCTTGAAGCGCTGGAAATAGAGGCCAAACAAAAGAAGGAGGAGTACCTAGCAAAGCTCGTCTTACCTCCTCAGTATCGAGAGACCACGCCGCGCGGTGAAATTCAATCGATTGATTTGAGTGCGGACGCCGGCGCAATTCGTGACCAGGGTGCCGAAGGAACTACTGTTGGATTCACAGTCGCTTACGCGCTCCAAGCCGCAATAAAGAAACGGGATGGCAAAGCCGTCACATTATCGGCACGCTCCATATACGTTCAAGCACAAAAATACGACGAGTGGTCTGGCGAAGATTACGAGGGAAGTTCGGTAGAGGGTGCGCTGAAAGCGGTCAAGGCCTCAGGAGCATACTTGGAGTCCGATTGGCCGTACAGTTCAAAGACAGCACCAAGTCTCAATGCCAAACCTTCATATAAGATCGCTGACTACACCGCTCTGAAGGGGATTCCGGAAATAAAAGCCGCGTTGCTTGGAGGCAAAGTCATAATGGTTTCGATCTACATCACCAACGATTTTGATCGCCCTGATTCTAAGGGCCGCGTTGTCATCAAGCCTCCCATAAAGATAATTGGAGGACATTCACTCTCCATCGTTGGATACAACTCTGGAACCGCCGAATTCAAATTCTCAAACATGTGGGGAACGGGCTGGGGCGAACGCGGTGTTGGTTACATTCGCGATGTCGACCTCCAGAAAATTCTGGATTCGGCATACACCCTCAAGCTATGATCAATCGGATCTCTAACAACCACATCGACCGGACCGTCAACAAGTGTTGTGGTCAAATAAAGCCGGACACTTTATTAAGTTCTTTTTCAAATTCTAT
>JBBTCY010000113.1:0-21552 GCA_038043005.1 Pseudomonadota bacterium | reverse complement strand
CTGGATGATCGAGGATTCATTTAGTGTTGTCAATTTTTCCACAAATATTTTTGAACGCGTTACGTCCAATGTTAATGTTTTCCCAGAAAAATTGCTTGCTCTGCGGAACTTCTACCGATCAGGATTTGTGTTCATCGTGTGATAAGCACTTACCTCGACTACCGGCCAGCCATTGCCCTGTCTGCCTGAAATCTGTTCCCGTTGCCCAGAAATGCGGCGCCTGTTTAACAAAACCGCCTGCATTCACACGAACTATCGCTGCACTGCGGTATGCTTTCCCGGTTGATGCCATGATTCACGCGGTGAAGTATCGGACCAATCTGACAATCATTCCTATTTTAACCAATCGACTCATCCAGCAAGTGCGAACATCCGATCTGCCCGATTTAATCATACCCATGCCTCTGCATCCACTCAGATTGCGCGAACGTGGATTTAATCAGGCTCTGGAAATGGGTCGTCATCTCTCTCAGGAACTGAGGATCTCTATGCTGATTGATAGTTGTCGACGCATCAAACATACGCTTCCCCAGGCTGGATTGCCCTGGAAAGCGCGGCAGAAAAATATTCTCAATGCGTTTGATTGTAAAATGAACCTATCTGGACAACATATCGCATTAATCGATGATGTCATGACGACAGGGGCCACTTTAAATGAACTGGCAAAAGTGCTGAAAAAACAGGGAGCTGGTGAGATCAGTAACTGGGTTATCGCCAGGGCGTGGCCAAACCTTGATCAAACAAACCCTCATTCTCGATTCTAATGACCCGTCGCTGTTGCGTATCACAAGACACAAGAAGAATTCAGCCAAAGAACTTTACAAACCAGATAAAATCAGACGATTATACTACATCAATGTTTCATATCATCCTGTACCAGCCCGAGATTCCTCCCAATACTGGCAATATCATCCGTCTGTGTGCCAACGCCCATTCACAATTACATCTTGTAAAACCATTGGGTTTTGCCCTCACCGATAAGCAATTAATGCGTGCGGGGCTGGATTATCATGAGTTCGCACCGGTTAAAGTGCATGATAGCTGGCTTGACTGTGTGCATGCCTTACAGGGACACCGGATATTTGCCGTCACGACAAAGGGAAAGCAGCGTTATGACAGAGTCAGTTATACAGAGGGAGATGCTTTTCTGTTTGGCGCGGAGAGCTGCGGTTTACCTGTTCAGCTCAGGGAAAGCTTCCCTGAGGGTAATCGCATCCGGATACCAATGGTGGCAACAAGCCGCAGTCTTAATCTATCAAATACCGTCGCGATCATTACATACGAAGCCTGGCGGCAAACCGGTTTCCCAATGGGTCAATGACAATCCTGTTAACGCAGGTCAAGTTTCTCATTCAAGATACGCGGTGTTACAAAAACCAGCAGTTCCCGTTTATCATCCTGTTTCGCCGTGTTACGGAAAATATGGCCAAGAACCGGTATATCGCCTAATAATGGCAGTTTATTAACAACTTCCGCTTCATTACGTTCAAAAATACCACCAATCACCACCGTACCCCCGTTATCGACCAGCACCTTCGTAGTCACCTTCTTGGTATTGATGGCCGGTGGCAGGAACTGGCTGACGGCCTTTCCGATCTTGTCCTGATTAACATTCAGTTCCATATCGATCTGATTGTCATGTGTAATCAGTGGCTTGACCCGCAGGCTCAGCGTGGCATCCATGAAACGGATACTGGTTGCACCGCTGCTGGTTGCCTGTTGATAGGGAACCCGATCGCCTTGCTCGATGAGTGCCTCAACTCCATGCGCAGTGACAACACGCGGCGTGGCAATCACTCTGCCTTTGGTATCTGTTTCCAGTGCAGACAATTCAAGATTAATCATACGGCCATTATTTATTTTCATCAGACTTAAACCCAGTGCAGCCGGTCCACCTGCCAGACCAATACCAGCAGCAGCAGGTAAATTCACATTTAAATCCGTCAGGCCTCTGCTGACTGCATTACCACCCGCCAGTCCACTGGATCCCGTCAGATTACCTGAGATTCCTAAATTATTATTTCCAACACCTGATACATTCTGTACACCAAAACGTGCCCCCAGATTACGACTGAAAGTTTCTGACGCTTCAACAATACGCGCCTCAATCATCACCTGCCTTTCAAACACATCCAGTTTCTGAATCCTTTTTCCAACTTCAGCCAGATTAAAAGGAATATCGGTTACAGTTACCGTGTTGCTGATTTCATCCAGATTAATTTTTCCCCGCTTGCTGAGCATGCCTTCAAACGACATTGAATTAGCTCTGCGATGATTCAGATGGAAAACTTCTGTCTGCAGCTGTTCCATTTCAGAGATCTGAAGCTGGGATTCCAGGTCGAGCAACTCCCTTTCCGCCATTTCCTTACGGGGTGCGACAAAAATGACATTCCCGGTTTTACGCTTATCCAGCCCATTTGCCTGCAGCACAATATCCAGTGCCTGATCCCATGGAACATCTTTCAGTCGCAAGGTAAGGTTTCCGCTTACCGAGTCACTCGCAATGATATTCAGGTTTGTAAAATCAGCGATTACCTGTAAAACAGCCCTCACCTCAACATTCTGGAAATTGAGAGAAAGCCTTTCTCCCGTATAGCCGCCATTTACGCGTCTCTTTTTCGCCAGTTCTTCTTCGTTGTCAGTAAGTGTTCTGACTTCCAGAATAAACCGTGTATCCGCCTGCCGGGCTGAGTGCTCCCATCGACCATTGGCCTTAACTATCATGCGGACATTATCACCTTGCGTTATCGTTTCGATCGTATGGATCGGCGTGGCGAAGTCAACAACATCCAGCTTTCTCTGCAGATTATTCGGTAACGATGTTTTCGCAAATTCAACAATCAGATTATCGCCTTGTTGACTCACATCTATGCCAGTGCCCGCCTGCAGCAAATCAACTTCAACACGTCCTTCTCCACTTGCACCGCGCCGAAAATCAATATCCCGCAAGCTGTTTGTTTCTTTTCTTGGCATATCTTCAATAAAACGTGCCGGCGTTACAGCTTTGGGTTTCTCAGCCATGGGATTCAGTTTGATTAATAGAACATTATCATTCAGTTGTGTTTCATGACTCATCAGTTTGGCAAGATTCAACACCAATCGGGTACGATCTCCAACCTGTACAATATTAATACTCCGCAAATCACCTTCATTCGTTTCCTGCAAGCTTTTACCCAATCCATTGGCAATATTCTGGAAATCAAAATATATGCGCGATGGATTATTTAAAGAGACACCCAATGGCGCTTTGTCTAATGGTTGCTCCAGCGTTAATTTAGCAACGATATCTCCATTCTGAATGGTCGATACATCAATGGATTTGATACTGTTTTGCGCTACCCCTTCATTAACGGTCTGTTCAGCCGTGACCGGCAATGCAAAAGACAGGATCAGAGCCGCCAATCCCAAGCTGATGATATTTTTTCTAATTATTGGTAGTCTCATTTTTCTACTCCTAATCTTTAAGCATGAGCGTGCTGATCCGTTCAGTCCATTCATTCACACCATCCTGCACGATTTCCATCAGTTTAATTTCAGACTCGGAAATATGGTCAATCTTTCCATAATCCTGGCCTAAATAACTTCCTACTTTTACCCGATGCAATGTGCCATCAGGCGATTTAATCAAAGCAAAAATTGCTTCGTCCTTCTGCAACGTACCAACCATCGCCAGACTTTCTAGTGGAAAAGTCTCCAGTATTTCTTTACGACGGTTTAAGTCCGGTTGAATGCCATTTGTAACACTGGGAGCGTGCCCGCTTTTACGGGGCACAAATGGATTAGGAACATCAAATGCCTCGTAAGTAAAGAACTGATAAGGCTTAACCTCCGGCACCGGATTAACATGACCCCGCAAACCTTCCCCCGAGCTACTCACAAATGCTTCCAGATCGCTGTAATCTTGTTGAGCACAGGCAGTCAGTGCCAATACGATCGATAGCAAGACCAGAAAATAAGCCGTATTTTTCATTGTCACTTAGCCCTCCACCCTATTTCCTGACTTCGCTATCATCAAGATAGCGGAATGTTTTGGCGATACCATCAAATACCAGCTTACCGTCAGCTCCCGGTACAATACTGATATTATTTAATGTAACAATACGCGGCAATTGCGCAACATCACTCGCAAACGCACCAATATCATGATAACCGCCAGTAACCCGCACAGTTACCGGCAACTCCGCATAGAATGCATTGATCGTTTCGTTTGTGGCAGGTTTAAACAGTTCAAATTGCAAACCACGACCAAGTCCTGCCTGGTTGATATCGACCAGTAACGCTTCCATCTCGGATTTATCGGGCAGTTGCTTTAATAAAGCACTTAACGAGTGTTCAATATCTGTAAATTGCTGCCTTAATGCTGGCAAATTAACGGCAATCCTCTTCTTAGCCAGATAGGTATCTTTTAATGTTCCTTCTTCGGCACGCGTTTTCTCCAGCGCATCCAGTTGGTCCTGCCAGATCAGAAAATGGCCCGCAGCAATGATAGCAACCAATAAAATAATCAGTGCGCCGACTTTAATTACAGTCGGCCAGCTTCCTGCGTCATTTATATTAAGCTGTTTCAGTTCTTCGATTAAATTCATGACAGAGCACTCTTAAGTTCAGCTGTTCTTCTTAGCAGACAGATCCCCAACTACTTCATTTGATGGCTGTTTAATCTTTATCTTCAAGTTGAATTCATTCTGGCGAATGTTGTTGACGGTAATCGCCTTGATCTCTACCAGAAGCGGAGATTCAAGCCATTGAGAAGATTCGATTTTGCGCATTAATGTGGATACCCAGGCATTCGATTGCGCGTAACCAACCAAATTTACAGTATGGCCATCCTGCTTGATACTCTGTAAATGAACACCATCCGGCAGCAATCTAACCAATTGATCCAATAAATGAACAACTTCAGAACGGCTGGTTTGTAGCGTTTCTACTACACCCTTCCGTGCAATAAGTTCCTGAGTTTTTGTCTTGATGTCTCTAATTTCTGCGATTTGCTTGTCCAGTATGGCAGTCTGTCCGATAAGATACTGATTACGTCCGTTCTGATAGTCTATTTTTCCCGAGATAACAGAATGGACACTCCAGACAATCACAGCACCCAATGCACAGGTCAGACCCGCGAACACAGCAATCTGCTGCTGCCGCAATTTTCGTTTGAGTTCTCGATGAGGAAGTAAATTAATTCGAATCATGATGGGTCAAAGCTACGTAAGGCTAAACCACAAGCAATTAAAAGGGCCGGCGCATCAACATCCAGTTGTCTTGGAACGATCCGGTTGGAAAGTTCCATACTGGAAAAGGGATTAACGACAAGCGTACTCACTTGCGTACGCGCGGCAATTATCTTGTCCAGATCGGGAATCATGGCGCAGCCACCCGCAACGAGAATATAGTTAACTTCAGTATATTGCGTGGATGTATAAAAAAACTGGATGGCGCGCATCAATTCAATCGCCAGTGTCTCGCAGAATGGCTGCAAAACATCTGTTTTATAGTTATCGGGAAGATTTCCCTTGCGTTTGGCAAGCTCGGCTTCTTCCAGCGAGAGATTGAATTGATTACGAATTTCCTGTGTCAGCTGATTGCCACCAAACGGTTGGTCACGCATATAAACTGATTCACCGTTATGCAGCACATTAATGTTCATAACGGCCGAACCGACATCGATCAGCGCAATCACTTGATCTTTTGCACCATTTGGCAACTGATTTTCGATCAATTCAAATGCTGCCTGTGCGGCATATGGCTCAACATCCACAACCACTGCGTTTAATCCAGCCGATAATGCAACCGCCACGCGATCTTCAACCTTGTCTTTACGGGATGCTGCGATCAGGATCTCTACTTCATTTGGATTGTCCGGTATCTGTTTCGTTACCTGAAAATCCAGATCGACTTCATCTAAGGAGAAAGGAATATATTGACTGGCTTCGTTCTCAACCTGAAGCGCCAGATCGTCTTCACGTTGCCCGGCAGCAACAACAATTTTCTTGGTAATCACATCAGCCGCCGGCATCGCCAGCGCAACAGCCTTAAGCCGCGTCCCCATGCGCTTCCATCCCCGCTGGATACTCTGACTGACCGCTTCCATATTAACAATCGCTCCATCTTGAATTGCGCCCGCCAGCAATGGTTCTATCGCATAGCGCTCAATACGGTAGATATTCTTTCCTTTATCAGCCAAAGACAATTCAACCATCTTTACCGATGAAGAACTAATATCTACACCGATTAATGGGGGTGACTTCATTTTAAGAAAGTCTAAATTTATATCAAAATTTCCCTTGAACATTGGTCTATTAGAAGCGATACTCGTAATATTAATTGTCAAATTTGGTCTGAATACCCAAAACCATCATTTATTGATAAGAAACATTTTTAATCATTAGCGGCGATTCTGACAGACTTCACAAAAGTACTATTTAAAGAAAAACGGCCTATATACCCCTTATAACTGTTTATATTAACCATCACTCTATCCGATACGCTTTATATTCATGCTAACCCGCTGGTTGTATTACCCATTTATCACATTATTCGCACTGGGCCTGATTGGTATTCTATTAGCGGGCTTTGCTGCACTGGTCACTTATTCCACACTGCCTTCGTTGGATGTACTGACCGACTATCGTCCAAAAATACCATTGCGGGTATACAGCGATGAAGGGTTGTTAATCGGGGAATTTGGATCAGAACGAAGAAATATAGTGAGGATTGATGAAGTGCCGGTACACCTTAAACAGGCTATCCTGGCTGCGGAAGATGACCGTTTCTATGAACATGGGGGCGTCGATTATCTGGGTGTGTTGCGTGCAGCCTATTCAAACTTCTCTGCGGGCAGTGTACGCCAGGGAGCCAGCACGATCACCATGCAGGTTGCACGCAATTTCTTCCTGACCAGAGAAAAAACGCTGACACGGAAATTTAGTGAAGCGCTACTGGCATTCAAGATTGAGCATAACCTCAGTAAGGACAAGATTCTTGAACTTTATGTCAACCAGATCTATCTTGGTCAACGAAGCTATGGTTTTGCGGCGGCAGCTCAGACCTATTTTGGAAAATCCCTGAGCGAGATCAACATAGCTGAAGCAGCTATACTGGCTGGCCTGCCCAAGGCTCCTTCCACTTTTAACCCCGTTATCAATCCAAAGCGTGCAAAAGAACGACAACTCTATGTATTGGGCCGACTCCACAAACTCAATCACATCACCAGCAAAGAACTAAAAGAACTGGAAGCACGCCCTATTTCTGTTAAAAAGCAAACAAGAGTTTTTGAAATGCCGGCCGATTATGTTGCTGAAATGGTCCGCCAGGTTATCTATGAGCGCTACCAAGAAGAAACCTACACTAAAGGTATCAGCGTCTATACCACTGTCCGTCAACGTGATCAGGAAGCCGCTTACCACGCGCTCCGCAAAAATATAATCGAGTACGACAGGCGGCATGGCTACCGCGGCCCCGAAGCACATATCGATCTCTTTAAAAATGGTATTAACCAGGAAAAAACGCTCGAAGAAGCCCTTGAAGAAATAAATGATAGCGATGATATTCACGCTGCAATTGTATTGACTGTCAAACCCAATGTGATCCAGGCATATCGGAAAGGGGGAGAGATTATTGAAATTAAAGGTGATGGGCTTAAATTTGTGCAGAAATTTATAACCGATAAGAAAACAACCGATAAGAAATTTATAAATCCTGGTGCATTGATTCGGATCCAGAAAGATCCAAATAATGCTTGGCATGTCGTACAACTGCCCGAACTGGAAGCTGCCATTGTCTCCATGAATTCTCAGGATGGTGCGATTCATGCACTAGTCGGAGGGTATGATTTCCATCTGAATCAATTTAATCATGTAACACAAGCATGGCGTCAGCCGGGGTCAAGTTTTAAGCCATTTATTTATTCTGCATCACTGGAAAAAGGCTTTACACCGGCTACTATCATTAATGATGCGCCCTTATCGTTCAGTGCAGCGCAAACAGGAAGCAAATTGTGGGAACCAAGAAACTTTGATGGAAAATTTGAAGGCCCAATGCGCATGCGCACTGCCTTATCCAAATCAAAGAATCTGGTATCCATTCGAATATTACAGGCCATTGGGATTCAGTATGCGCAAGACTATATTACCCGATTTGGTTTTGAAGCAGAGCGACACCCCCCTTTCTTACCAATGGCATTAGGCTCCGGTTCAGTCACTCCTATGCAGATGGCCGTTGGCTATGCTGTTTTTGCAAACGGTGGATTCCGTGTTTCACCCTATTTTATAAAACGGATAGAAGATGACAAAGGAAACCTGCTGGAACAAATCCAGCCTGTTGTCGCCGAAAAAGGTGCCAAGCGGGTGATAGATCCACGGAATGCATTCATTATGACGAGCATGATGCAAGATGTCATCAAACACGGTACTGCTGTTAAAGCAAAGCAACTGGGGCGTACCGATCTGGCTGGAAAAACAGGAACAACCAGTAATTTTGTGGATGCCTGGTTTTGTGGATTCCAGAAAGATCTGGTTACAATTGCCTGGACAGGATATGACGATCCAAAGTCGCTGGGCAACAATGAAACAGGAGGACGCGTCGCATTGCCCATGTGGATAGACTACATGGCCCAGGCACTAAAAGACATACCAATGGCAGAATATCTGCCACCCGATGGTATTACTCCTGCAAGAATTAATCCAGAAACAGGTTTGCGCGAATCTACCGGACAGATCACAGAGTATTTCTTCCATGAGCAACTGCCCCCGATAGCAGAAGCGATCGTTGAACATACCCCCAAGACAACAAAGGACGTTCAGGATCAGTTATTCTAACGTTTGCCTTACGATTTTTTTATGAATTTCTCTTTAACCAGGAAGCTGCTTCAATGGCATAATACGTTAGAATCCCATCGGCACCCGCCCGTTTAAAAGCCAGCAATGCTTCCAGCACACACGCTTCTTCATTCAGCCATCCATTGATTGCAGCCGCCTTCAGCATGGCATACTCACCACTGACCTGATATACAAAAGTAGGGGCACCATATTGATCCTTTACGCGGCGAACAATGTCCAGATAGGGCATCCCGGGTTTAATCATCACCATATCGGCGCCTTCTTCCAGATCAAGCCCAACTTCCCATATTGCTTCATTTGAATTCGCAGGATCCATTTGATACGTGTATTTATTGCTCGCACCCAGATTTGCCGCAGAACCCACAGCATCACGGAAAGGTCCGTAAAAACTCGAAGCATATTTCGCTGAATAAGCCAGAATACGTGTATGAATCAGCTGTTGGCTATCCAGACTATTACGAATTGCGGCAATACGCCCATCCATCATATCTGATGGTGCCACAATATCGGCACCTGCCTGCGCATGCATTAGCGCTTGCCGACAAAGTACGCTAACAGTTTCATCATTCATGACATAACCGTTTTCATCAATCAATCCATCCTGGCCATGACTGGTATAAGGATCTAATGCAATATCTGTAATGACACCCAGCTCTGGAAAGTTCTCTTTCAACTGCTTTACAACTCTCGGCACAAGCCCATCCGGATTAAATGCTTCATCAGCTGTCAGGTTCTTGAGATGGTTATCAATTACCGGAAAGATAGCAAGGGCAGGAATACCCAGCTGCAAACACTTTTCTGCCTGACTCATCAACATATCAGCACTTTGTCGCACAACACCCGGCATAGAAACTACATTCTCAATACGATTCTTACCATCCAGTACAAAAACCGGATAGATCAAGTCGTCTGTTCTAAGGTGTGTTTCCTGCACAAGTCGGCGAGAAAACGTGTCACGGCGTAGCCGCCGCATTCTTTTTTTTGGAAATTGGCAAAAAGAAATCATAGTTTATTTAGTTAGATATATCTGAAAAAATTAAATTAATTCTGGAACTTGCTCAATGACTCGGTTGTCCTAGAAAGGACATTGTTGATGTCACCCGTCTTTCCTCCCTGAGGCGGGGCCTTAAGTGATATTAAGGCGGTTCCCCCCCGGTTTTATTCCCCTTTAACCGGGGGTCTTTTTTTTGACAGGTAATCGACCAATCCCTGAAAACTAGTCCCTAGCAAACCAGCCTCTGATTACAGAAGTTGCTTCCTCAACGCCTTGCATCGAGAAACTAGAAAATAGCTGAACACTGCATTGTGGATAATATTCCTGCAAATGTAATGTAACAGTTTTCAGTGTGACGTGTGCCTGTTGTCGACTAAGCTTGTCCGATTTGGTCAATAAAATATGAATTGCTTTTCCTGTCGGTGCAAACCAGTCCAACATTTGTATATCCAGTGGTTTTAGTGGATGACGAATATCCATAATCAATATCAAGCCACACAACGAATCGCGAGTCTGTAAATAGGAACTCAAAAATTCTTCCCATTGCAGTCGAACAGCATGTGGAACTTTAGCATATCCATAGCCGGGAAGATCAACAAAGAATTGATTCGGCTCCAGTTGAAAGAAATTAATCTGTTGTGTTCGTCCAGGTGTTTTACTTACAAAAGCCAAGCGATTTCGATTCGTGAGTGCATTAATGGCACTTGATTTTCCAGCATTTGAGCGCCCGGCAAATGCTATTTCGATCCCGGACAAAAGCGGTAGATTATTTCTATGGCTAGCTGCTGTATAGAAGGCGGCTTGTGTAAATCGAGATATATTCATTTAGAGCTGGTAATTAATTCTTTTTGAAAAAATACAGCTATTGGGTATCAGAAGCAATAATCATAAGACCTTCTAGAACCAGATTATCAATAATCATATATGGCAGCTTTATATAGGGTAATAGCATCACTGCACCACCACCACTGATAATACAGTTTCCCAATGGCTGACCAGCATGCAAGCTCAGTAAGGAATACATACGCTCAATCGCGCCGATCAGGCTATGTAACACACCATTATAAATTGCATTACCGGAATTACTTGGAAAATCCTCATAACATCCATTCTGGAAAGAATCTAATTGGGTATTAGCTTTTAGACTCTTAAACATTAACTGTTGTCCCGGCAGAATAATTCCTCCAATGAATTTACCCGGCACTGACAGTGCATCAACTGTCATTGCGGTACCTACATTGATAACCAAACACGACTGTCGCTGAATTGCCCAGGCAGCAACAAGTGCCGCCCAACGATCACTTCCCAGTTGATAGGGATCAGTATATCCGTTAGATACTCCACATTGATGTGGAAGCGCAGAAATCCAACGTGGTTCAATCGGCCAGACAGAAAGCAACAGGGATAATTTATCTCGTAGTATTGTGTGTGTGACACATGAAACAATTATCGATGTAGGGCTTGGAATATGAGACCAGCTATCTTTTAATAAAAGGATATCATCTTGCGATACCTTATCTTGAGTCAACCACTGATTCCCGTCATGAATCCCCCATTTTAGAAAAGAGTTACCTGAATCAATCGCAAGTAAATAAGGCATAATTATTTCAAACGAATGGAAATATCACCAACATTAAAAGATTTTTCCCCTGATGAAGTTATTAAATTAATAGATCCATCATCATTAATACCTGCAACAATTCCTTCAATTACTGTTGAGTCAGGAAGTGTTAATTTAACAAAATTACCGTCATAACACTGATAACTCAACCATTCCTGCTTAAAAGAAGAAAATCCATTCTGTTCGAAATCTTGCAAAATTCTATATAATTCAGCTAACAGAAAACCAAGAAAAATATTACGATCAATCTTTTTGCCAGTGATTGCGAATAAATCAGTAATACCCTGATTCTGATTAACAGTTGCCTTTATTTTATCGGAGAGTTCAAAATTAATTCCAATACCGATAATGGCGAAGCAGGGGCCTGTTACGTTACCGCGAAGCTCAATGAGTATCCCCGCAAGTTTCTGAGAATTAAACAGCACATCATTTGGCCATTTGAGGTTTGCATACTCAATTGAAAATAATTTCAATACTCTGATAATCGCGATTCCAATTACCAGACTTAATCCAGCGAGTTTTGATGCATCTTGCATAAAATACCAACGAAGAGAGAAGGTTAAACTATCACCAACCCCGGCATACCACTTGCGGCCTAAGCGTCCACGCCCTCCAGTTTGGAATTCAGCAGCAACCACACTAACTCTATCATTAGAGCACTGATAGTCATTAATCTTGCTTAGCAGGAAAGCATTTGTAGATTCAATAGTGTCAATAATATGAATAGCAAAATGAAGCGAAATCGATGCAGAACCTGAAAAATGAAGGATGACATAAGGATCCAACCAGACAATTGGGCTACAACATCTATAACTCAAGCTATCAAGCTTGGCGACATCTGCTAAACCATCTCTATCAATTACTTCGATTGCATTCGATATTATGGTAGGTGTGGAGTGCAACTGACTAGCTAGTGAAGATAATGAACAATAATTACCATCACTTAAGATTCTGAGTATTGGAACAATAAGCCAATCCGCGCTAGTAGACATATATTATCAATAGCTATTAGCAGGCTTTTATTACATGATTAAAACTACCAAATCTCAATATTTAGTAATTTTAATCATCTTATTCTTCTATTGCCTTGGTCTCTACAATTTCAGGTCTATCAACAAGTTCTACCAAAGCCATAGGAGCATTATCTCCCTTTCGGAAACCATTTTTAAGAATTCTAAGATATCCACCTGGCCGTTTATCATAGCGAGGGCCTAATTCTGAAAATAATTTCAGAACCATTTCCCTATCCCGCAATTTACTAAAAACCAAACGTTTATTAGATAACGATGGATTTTTTCCCAATGTAATAACTGGTTCAACAAATCTTCTCAGTTCTTTTGCTTTTGGTAATGTTGTAGTAATTATTTCATGACGAAGCAAGGAATTACTCATGTTACGAAACATGGCCAATCGATGGCTACTTGAACGATTTAATTTTCTAAAAGCATTATGATGACGCATGATTTAAATCCTTAGCGATATTCTCAAGATTGGCAGGTGGCCAATTATCTAATTTCATTCCTAAAGTAAGTTCTCGCGAAGCTAAAACCTCCTTAATTTCATTCAAAGATTTTCTTCCTAAATTTGGGGTACGAAGCAACTCCGCTTCCGTTCTTTGAATAAGATCACCAATATAGTAAATATTTTCAACCTTAAGACAATTAGCAGAGCGTACTGTCAATTCGAGATCATCAACAGGCCTTAATAATATTGGATCAATCTGTGGAATCTTAGGTTGTTCCTTAGGTATAGGAGTACTCTCCAGATCAGCAAACACGGTCAACTGTTGCACAAGAACACGTGCAGCATAACGTATCGCCTCTTCAGGATCAACAACTCCGTTTGTTTCAAGATCCATAATAAGCTTATCTAAGTCAGTTCTCTGTTCAACCCGCGCACTTTCAACTGTATAGCTTACGCGGCGAATTGGACTAAATGATGCGTCCAATAAAATAGTACCAATGCTCTTATCAGAATCTTTATTTTTACGCGTCGTTGCAGGCACATAACCCCGACCCTTCTCGACCTTAAGCTGAATATTTAACTCAGAGCTTGATGTAAGATGTGCGATAACATGATCTGGGTTCATAATCTCAACATCGTGTCCGACTTCAATATCACCAGCTACCACAACACCTTTACCAGATTTTTTAAGAGAAAGTATTGCTTCGTTATTATTATGTAATTTAAGAACAATTCCTTTGATATTCAGCAAAATATCAACAACATCTTCCTGTACGCCATCAAGTGTGGAGTATTCATGAACAACACCTGCTATTTTAACTTCAGTAGGAGCAAAACCCGTCATAGAAGACAACAATATACGACGCAACGCATTACCTAATGTATGCCCATAGCCTCTTTCAAAAGGTTCCATGACTACTTTAGCATGCAATGGAGATATATTTTGAACATCAATAATACGTGGTGTTAATAATTCATTACCTTGCATAGTAATGTCCTTTAGCGTAAAACGAACTAATATATTAGATTTCTATTTTGAATATAATTCAACGACTAATGATTCATTGATCGTACTTGACAAATCGGATCTTTCAGGTTTGTTTTTATAAGTACCTTTTAAACCTTTAATATCAACATCTATCCATGAAGGAAACGTACGACGGTCTGCAGCTTCAATAGCGGATTTAATTCGCAAATGCTTTTTAGCATTTTGAGTAACTTCGATCACATCTCCAGGTTTAACTATATAAGATGGAATATTTACACGTAATCCATTGACTAATATACAATTATGCCTAACAACCTGCCTTGCCTCTGCACGAGATGATCCAAATCCCATTTGGAATGCAACATTATCTAAGCGGCTTTCAAGTAATTGCAGAAGATTATCGCCCGTTACCCCTCTTTGTTTATCAGCAGACTTATAGATATTACGGAATTGTTTTTCAAGAATTCCATATATTCTTCTAATCTTCTGCTTTTCTCTGAGCTGAACGCCATAATCAGATAAGCGACCTTTTTTCTGTCCATGTTGACCAGGTGCATAATTTCTTCGCTCGATAGCGCATTTATCAGTAAAGCACTTTTCTCCTTTTAAGAAAAGCTTTTCTCCTTCACGACGACACTGTCTGCATTTTGGTTCGATGTTCTTAGCCAACACAATCTCCTTAAATTCGACGTTTCTTTGGCGGTCTACAACCGTTATGCGGAACAGGTGTCACATCAGAAATACTTGATATTTTAAAACCTGCTGCGTTAAGCGCACGAACTGCCGAATCCCGACCAGGACCAGGTCCCTTAATACGTACTTCTAAATTTTTCACACCACACTCAATCGCCACTTTACTGGCATTCTCAGCTGCAATTTGTGCTGCAAAAGGGGTGCTCTTTCTAGATCCTTTAAACCCAGCGCCTCCAGAAGTAGCCCAAGATAGTGCATTTCCCTGTCTATCTGTAATCGTTACTATCGTATTATTAAAAGACGCATGAATATGCGCTATACCCTCAGATACGTTCTTTTTTATCTTTTTTCGAATTCGTGCAACTGCTTTAACCATGGAAATGAAATTCCTTTTTATTTAAAATCATATCAATTAGAATTATCTAGCACGCATTGCCTTACGTGGTCCTTTTCTAGTTCTGGCGTTTGTTCTTGTACGTTGTCCTCTCACTGGAAGGCCACGTCTATGACGAACACCACGATAACATCCAAGATCCATAAGTCTCTTGATATTCATAGAAATTTCACGCCTCAGATCACCTTCAAGCGTTAGTTTGGATATATGCTCGCGCAGTTGATCTATTTGCTCTTCTGTCAGTTCTTTGATTTTAATATTTGTATCAATACCAACTGACTTGCATATATTTTTTGAACTTGAACGACCGATACCATAGATAGCCGTTAAAGCTATATTAACATGTTGATGATTTGGTATATTTACACCAGCGATTCGCGCCATTTCATTGCCTTATGAATACTTAAATTAATAAACGATTTAGCCTTGTCGTTGTTTGTGGCGTAAATCAGAACAGATAACTCTAACGACACGTTTACGACGTATTATTTTACAGTTTCTACAGATTTTTTTAACTGATGCCATTACTTTCATTTTAAAATCCTATTTTATAAAAAATAATACCTATTTTGATTTGATTATTTGGCTCGAAATGTAATTCGTGCTCGTGTTAAATCATAAGGAGTCAAATCAACAGTAACCTTATCACCAGGTAAAATTCTAATATAATGCATGCGCATTTTCCCTGAAATATGGCCTAATACGATATGACCGTTCTCAAGCTTTACACGAAAAGTTGCGTTCGGGAGTGTTTCCAGAATTTCACCTTGCATCTGAATCGTTTCTTCTTTTGCCATTAACTGATTCTTAAAAATTATCGCGTTGTTAGTCGTGTGACATCAGTTTTAAAATTTGCTTTTTTTAACAAGCTATCATATTGAGAGGACATTACATGTGACTGTACTTGAGACATAAAGTCCATTGTGACTATAACTATAATTAACAATGATGTACCGCCAAAGTAGAAAGGAACATTCCATTTTAAAATAAGAAACTCAGGTAATAAACAAACTAATGTCACATATATAGAGCCAGTCAGTGTCAAACGTAACATTATTTTTTCAATATATCGCGTAGTTTGATCGCCAGGCCTAATCCCTGGTACAAAAGCGCCACTCTTTTTTAAGTTATCCGATGTCTCTTTCGGGTTAAAAACGAGCGCGGTATAGAAAAAACAAAAGAAAACTATCATTGAGGCATAAAGCATAACATATAGTGGTTGTCCAGGAGACAAAGCACCACTAATATCTTTAAGCCAAATCATTGACTCGCCACTAGCAAACCAGCCTGCCAGCGTTGCAGGAAATAAAATAATGCTCGAAGCAAATATCGGCGGAATAACGCCAGCCATATTCAATTTAAGGGGTAAATGCGAACTTTGACCACCGTATATTTGACGACCAATTTGTCTTTTTGCATAATTCACCAATATTCTTCGCTGTCCCTTTTCTACAAATACAACGAATCCCGTAACTATTGCAGCGGCTATAAATATTCCAAGCGCTACTAAGAAGTGCATCGAACCAGTACCCACCAAATCAAGTGTTCCACCAATAGCACTAGGTAATCCAGCAGCTATTCCAGCAAAAATTATCAATGAAATGCCATTACCAATTCCTCTTTCAGTTATTTGCTCACCTAGCCACATCAAGAATATAGTGCCAGTAACAAGTGTAACAACTGTAGTGATAACAAACATACTTCCAGGATTGATAACCAATCCAGCTTGAGATTGCAGCGCAATTGAAATGCCATAGCTCTGAACTAAAGCAAGAGCTAATGTTCCATACCGTGTATATTGCGTAATTTTCCTGCGACCACTTTCACCTTCTTTTTTCAAGGCTTCTAAATAGGGTATTGCCACCGTTCCTAACTGCATAATAATCGATGCAGAAATGTAAGGCATTATGCCAAGCGCAAAGATAGAAAACCGCGAAAGAGCTCCTCCTGAAAACATATTAAACATTCCCAGAACACCACTCTCTTGCGACTGAAACAGATCTTTTAAGACAACAGGATCAATCCCTGGAACAGGAACATGCGCGCCAATTCTATAAACAATCAATGCCAATAATAAAAACCACAAACGGCGTTTTAAATCAGCAAATTTGTCAATAGGCTTATTATTACCTCTAGTAATCAATTAAATTCCCTTGCATCTAAAATACTGAACCACCATTTTCTTCAATAAATTTCTTCGTGCCGACGCTAACTTTAATATCTTTTAGCTTTAAATTCTTTTTACAGTTGCCTGACAAATAAATTTTTACTTTATTGGTATTATCTGGAATTATCTCATTCTTGATTAAGACAGATAGATCAATCTCATTCTCTGTCACTGAATTAAGATCGGATAATCTTAATTTTGGATATTCCCGTGAACCAAGAATCTTAAAACCCCTTTTTGGTAGTCGTCTCTGTATGGGCATTTGCCCACCTTCAAAGCCTACTTTATGAAAACCACCAGTTCGTGATTTTTGACCTTTATGTCCCCGACCACATGTTTTACCGATCCCAGATCCGATTCCTCTACCAACCCTAAGTTTATTTTTTTTAGCACCAACTGCCGGTTTTATAGAATTCAGATACATTATTATTCACACTTAACCAAATAATTAACTTTTTGAATCATCCCACGTACTGCGTCAGTATCATCAAGTACTGAAATACTGTTTAGCTTTTTTAATCCCAAACCACGTACAGTAGAACGATGCGATTGTTTTGTACCAATAATACTTCGTACGAGAGTAATTTTTATCTTCTTTTTATTTTTCATTTCTCTTGTCCAAGTATTTCATCAACTGTTTTACCACGTTTAGCAGCAATGTTTGCAGGTGTGCTCATAGAATTAAGTCCAGCAAGCGTTGCTCGCACAACATTATAAGGATTGGTAGAGCCAATACATTTAGCCAGAATATTATGCATCCCCATCACTTCAAATATCGCTCTCATGGGGCCACCAGCAATAATCCCCGTTCCATCTGGTGCTGGTTGCATATAAACTTTTGCTGCACCATGTCTTCCAACGATCGGATGATAAATAGTGCCATTTTTTAATTTAACCTTTATCATCTTCCGACGCGCTTCATCCATTGCTTTCTGAACAGCTACTGGAACTTCACGTGACTTCCCTTTTCCCATTCCAACCCCACCATCACCATCACCAACGACAGTAAGTGCTGCAAAGCCAAGTATACGACCGCCCTTTACAACTTTAGTTACCCGATTAATCGCAACCATCTTCTCCCGAAGATCATCTGAATTTTCTTCGGAATTAACTGATTTATCGTTCATTTTTCCAACTTTGGCCATATTACAAACCTTTATCTAGAATTTGAGTCCATTTTCACGCGCAGCATCAGCTAATGCTTTCACACGACCATGGTATTTAAATCCAGATCGATCAAATGCAACGCTTTCTATTCCAATCTTCTTGGCCTTATCAGCAATTCGTTTTCCGATAAATGTTGCAGCCAACACATTTCCACCATTATTAATTTCTTTTCTTACTTCAGGTTCAATCGTTGAAGCACTTGTTACTATTTTATTATTCTGATCATCAATAAGTTGAGCATAGATGTGCAGATTTGTTCTATGTACAGACAATCTTAGTATCTTTAATTCAGCAATTTTATGTCGCGTACTTAATGAACGTCTTAATCGTTTTTGCTTAATATTCTGCATTTTTTTCTCTATTATTTCTTCTTAGCTTCTTTTAATACGATTAATTCATTGGAATAACGTATCCCTTTTCCTTTGTATGGCTCAGGTTTTCGATATGCCCGTATCTCAGCTGCCGTTTGCCCAACCATTTGCTTGTCAATACCTTTAATTATTACTTCTGTTTGGGTCGGCGTATCAATTGATATTCCTTTAGGGATTTTATGATCAATCGGATGAGAATATCCAAGCATAAGATTTAAGCTACTTGATTTAGATTGTGCACGAAAACCAACACCAACAAGCAAGAGTTTTTTTTCAAATCCAACTGTAACACCATGAACCATATTTGCTAACAGTGCACGCATAGTACCGGAAATTTCATTGGCACGTTTTGAATCATTAGTAACGCTGATCTGCAATTGACCTTCATTAATATCGATATTAATATCGGATGTAATTGATTGCTGCAAAACTCCGAGTGGGCCCTTTATAGATATCCCAGAAAGCGATTGCTTAACCTCAACATTAGAAGGAATTTGTATTGGATTTTTACTTACTCGCGACATTCAATTAAGTCCTTTAAACAACAACACATATTAATTCACCACCGATACCAACGCTACGTGCTTTTCTTTCTGTCATAACGCCTTTTGATGTAGAAATAATCGCTATACCCAAGCCATTCATTACACTAGGTAAATTCTTACTTGATTTATATATTCTCAATCCTGGTTTGCTTATACGTTTGATCTCTTCAATAACTGGTGATCCAGTATAATATTTTAGCTTAATATTTAACGTGGTTTTACCTTCATGCACATTATCAGCATACTCTTCAATGTATCCCTCATCCTTCAATACTCTTGCCACAGAAACTTTCATCCGTGACGAAGGCATCTTTACATCCAGTTTTTTAGCTAATTGCGCATTACGTATGCGAGTAATCATATCAGCTATCGGGTCGCTCATACTCATGATGTCACCTGGTTATCTTTTGGTTATCAATTAAAATTAGAAAATAGAAATAATCTCACACAACGAGATCTGATTACCAACTTGCTTTAATAATGCCAGGTATTTTTCCACTCATGGCGATATCTCTCAGCTTACTTCTACCAAGACCAAATTTTGAATAAACTCCTCTTGGCCTACCGGTTAATGTACAGCGATTTCTAAGTCGAACAGGGCTTGAATCTCTCGGCAATTTTTGCAAGCTAATTCGCGCAGTCTCTCTTTCATCACCACTAAAACTTGTATTGTTAATCACTGCAAATAAAGCAGCTCTACGCTCTTTATATTTATGTACAATTTTTTGTCGTTTCAAATTTCTATTGATTACAGATAATTTTGCCATCTCGATCTCAATTCTTAAAAGGAAAACTAAAGGCCGCTAATAGAGCTTTTGCTTCAATATCACTTTTTGCCGTTGTTGATATCGAAATATTCATTCCTCTTAACGCATCGATTTTATCGTATTCTATTTCTGGAAATATAATCTGTTCCTTAATTCCCATATTATAGTTTCCTCTTCCATCAAATGATTTACTCGATATTCCGCGAAAATCGCGAATCCTAGGTATAGCAATCGTTATCAGCCGATCCAAGAATTCATACATTTTTATACTTCGAAGCGTCACCATGCACCCAACTGGATAATCTTGTCTAACTTTAAATGTCGCAATTGATTTTTTTGCTCGTGTAACAACAGGTTGCTGCCCACAAATCTTTTTCATATCCGACAAAGCATGCTCTATAACTTTCTTGTCTGTCGTTGCTTCACCCAAACCAATATTAAGCGTTATCTTGCTTATGCAAGGCACCTCCATTCTGGATTTATATTGAAATTGCTCGATCAATTGTTTTGTTATAGTGTCACGGTAATATTTTTGTAAACGCGCCATACCTTTTGCCTTCGTTATTAGGTTTCAACCAATTCGCCATTAGATCTAAAAATTCTAATTTTTTTCTGCTCGCCATCAATTTTGAATCCAATTCGATCTGCTTTCTTTGAAATAAAATTATAAATCGCCACATTGGAGGTATGTATTGGCATTTCACGAGCAACTATCCCACCAGTAATCCCTTTCGATGGATCTGGCTTCATATGCTTTTTTACTAAATTGACACCCTGAACTAAAACATGAGACTGATCTGAAACACTTAATATTGCCCCCCTCTTTCCCTTATCTTTACCAGTTATGATGATTACATCATCACCTTTTTTTAATTTTTGCATAATTATTCCTATGTACTACAATACTTCTGGCGCTAAAGAGACTATCTTCATAAAACGAGAATTTCTTAATTCACGTGTTACCGGTCCAAAAATTCTGGTTCCAATTGGCTCAAGTTTATTATTGAGTAATACTGCTGCGTTATTATCAAATTTTAACAGCGATCCATCCATCCGTCTAATTCCTTTAGCAGTTCTTACTACGACAGCGTTATATACTTCACCTTTCTTAACACGTCCACGCGGCGCTGCATCTTTAATACTCACTTTTATAATATCCCCAATACTGGCATATCGTCTTTTAGACCCCCCCAGCACCTTGATACACATAATTGTTCGAGCACCTGTATTGTCAGCCACTCGTAATATAGATTGCATCTGTATCATTTTTAATCACTTATCATTTTGTTATTACATATAGAAAAGATACAACGTATGAACCCTATCAGCCAAACGTTAAAGTATACATTCGTACGAGACTCCAGACAATAAAAATCTGTCTTTCAATACATTACTTTTTGTTTTTAAATTTGGAAAAAGTTATTTAGATGCAAATCTACTTATTACCCGCCAGCTTTTGGTTTTTGATATAGGCCTACATTCTTCAATTACAACGGCATCACCCATCACATATTGATTATCTTCATCATGTGCATGATATTTCTTAG
>JBBTCY010000112.1:0-2004 GCA_038043005.1 Pseudomonadota bacterium | reverse complement strand
GCATTTGCAAGGCACGCATTACAGCCAGGCCCAGAAGCTGGCTTTGACGTGCCGGATTCTGTTTGATAACGGGCATGATTCCGGACTGGCAGGACAGATCACTGCACGTGGCGAGAAACCGGGTACTTATTTAACCCAGCGGCTGGGCCTGGGGTTTGACGAGATTCGCGCGAGTAATCTGCTGCTCGTCAATGCGGATCTGGAAGTGTTACAGGGCGACGGCATGGCGAACCCCGCCAATCGTTTTCATTCCTGGCTATACCGGGCAAGACCGGATGTTCAGTGCATCATCCATACCCATGCCGTTCACACAGCCGCATTGAGCATGCTGGAGATTCCGCTGGAAATCTCGCACATGGACAACTGCGTTTTGTTTGATGACGTGGCTTTCTTACCCAAATGGCCTGGAGTGCCGGTGGGTAATGACGAAGGGGAATTGATTTCCGCTGCGATTGGCAATAAACGTGCTTTATTGCTGGCACATCATGGTTTGCTGGTTGCAAGCGCGAGCATTGAGGAAGCGTGCATTTTATCGATCGCATTCGAACGGGCTGCCCGCATGCACCTGCTTGCGGCTGCTGCCGGCAAGATACAGCCGATCGATCCGGCACTGGGGCGGGAAGCGCATGACTGGATCCTGCGTTCACAACGGAGTGCGGTTGGTTTTGCCTATTACGCGCGCCGCAGTTTGAAAAACAATAGCGATTGCCTGCAATAAAAAATAATCTTTTTACCGCATAGTCGGGATATTTAATTTGTGCCCGTGCAGGGTTTCAGATAGAATCTGCTTCTCCTAGGCGCGTAGCTCAGTTGGTTAGAGCACCACCTTGACATGGTGGGGGTCGTTGGTTCGAATCCAGTCGCGCCTACCATTTTTTCTGCAATCCAAGAATGTAAAAAAGCCCGCATCGATGCGGGCTTTTTTATTGCGCCTTTATCCGTCATAATCCACAGCGTATGTCAGGGGATCAAATGGGCAATGCCCATCCATGATTTGTTTCATAACTGCATTTAATATGTAAAGTTGCGCATTCAGGAAGGGAGCAGATATATGTGGTCGGATCCGGCGGTGATCAATCTTGATACGGTGCGCATCAGCACTAATCAGGATATGGCACGACGCATGCGCCTTGGCGGATTATTTTACATTCTGTGCAGTGTCTCTGTGATTCTGATGTCACCGGTGCTGCGTGCACAGCCTTATATCGCAATCTTCATTGTCGTATTTGTTTTGCTCGCAGTCATGCGGTTTGTTGTCTGTCGATATGCGCTTGAACGGATGATTGATGATCAAACGCGTGTCGAAAATTATATTGTGGCACTCTATATCCTGAGTGCGCTCACCTGGTCTACTTTTCTAAACTGGATATTTTCATCTATCAGTGTAAGTGATGGCGCTGCGACACTGGCAATCATCTCGACGGTTGGTTTTATCACTGGCGGCGTGGCAGCTATTTCCCCGCGTATCCGCTTGATGCTGGTTTTTTCACTGTTAATCTATCTGCCTAGTTTTTTTGGTCTCGTATTGTATGCGCCGACTGATGTCAGCACAGTATTGATGATAATAGGGTTTGGCTATTTCTTTTTTTCTGTGCATATCGGCAAACTGCAGCATGATAATTACTGGATTGCCAGGCAGCAGGCGCTATTGCTGGAAAAACAGGCTGTCGATCTGGAACAGGCGCGACAGCGGGCGGAAGATGCGAGTCGGGCTAAATCGGCTTTTCTGGCAGCAATGAGTCATGAAATACGGACACCTATGAACGGCGTGCTCGGCATGTCGGAGATTCTAGCTACTACGCCGCTTAGCCCGGAACAAACCAGATATCTGGGGGTGATACGGAATTCCGGGAAAACCCTCCTGCGGATCATCGATGATATTCTCGATTTTGCCAAGATAGAGGCGCATAAGCTTACCATTGTCAGTCAGCCGTTTGATCTGCGTGCGCTGATTACAGAAGTCGATTTATTATTCCGCGCCAAAGCAAAGGAAACACCCCTGAA
>JBBTCY010000111.1:0-6219 GCA_038043005.1 Pseudomonadota bacterium | reverse complement strand
CATGGTGAACGCGTCCTACTGATTCCTTGACACACTGCAATGCGGCGGGATCGGTTACACGTAATCCCATGACTGACTGGGTTTCCAGTTGAGATTCATCCAGGCGCAGCTGAATCTGCGGACGTGCGCCATGGATGAGCACCAGCCGGACGCCCAGACTGGCAAGTAAATTGATATCGTGAATGAAGCTGACGAACTTTACATCCGTAATCATTTCCCCACTAAAGCCAATGACGAAGACTTTTCCCCGGAATGCGTTGACATAGGGAGTGACCGAGCGGAACCAGGCAACAAAATCAGTAGTAGAGTTCATTATGTAATCAATTTGAATGATCGGATCGGGTGAAATGTAGCCTATGATAATTTATTTGCAGTTAATAATCGCCCCACAATGCCTGCATTGCTGAAACAGTTGCCAGTGCCGCGCTTTCTGTGCGGAGTATGCGTTTTCCGATGCGCAGCGGAATGAAGCCGGCATGTTTGATGGCATCTTCTTCCTCCGGAGTAAAACCGCCTTCAGGCCCGATGGCAAGTGTGATAGTGGCATCAGCAAGGGGTTTGGGTATGTTTCTCAAGCTTTCATCGGCGGTTGGTGAAAGCATGAAATATAAACTATGGGCCGGTTTGCTGCTCTTCTTGTTACTGAGCCATTCGTTCAAAGATGTCATGGGTAAAAGCTGCGGTACCTGATTCCGGCCACATTGCTCGCAGGCGGCAATGATGATTTTCTGCCAGTGCTGCATGCGTTTTGATGCGCGCTCATCAGAAAGGCGCACAACGCTCCGGGCGGCGGCAATGGGTTGGATGCGGGTAACGCCAAGTTCCACCGATTTTTGTATAATCCAGTCCATTTTCTCATTCACGCATAGGGCTTGCGCCAGCTCGATCCGCAGTGGTGATTCGCATGAAATATCATGAAATGCATCGACTGATACGGTTGTGGCGGATTTGCTGGTATCGATGATGTGTGCAGAGAATTCCCCGCCATTTCCATTGAATAATGTGATGTAATCCCCCGCCTTCAGTCGCAGTACGCGCGATGCATGGTGCCCGCTATCGGCTGGTAGCGCAATGACCTGTTTAACGGTAATCGCTGCGGGGTGATAAAAGCGAGGGGGCATGGTCAAGTCTGGCTGGGCAAGTAACAATTTCAGGTAATCAACTCATGATAATATAACACGATAACCGATACGCATTAGTTCGTGTTTTTTCATACGAATACAAAGAAATGATGGGTCATGTTTTCTGGCCGGATTGACCAGATCGGGAAACGGGAAAGTTAAGGATTAAATTGGCGGATTATATATTTTTAATACAGGTAGCGGCAGGGAGACAGAGAGATGGCAAGTTTGGAAACACCGGTGTGTGAGTTTGGCTGGAAGGCGATTGATTTTGATCTGTTGGGTGTTGATGGCAAGCACCATAATTTAGCTTCAGCCAAAGGAGAGAACGGATTGCTGGTCATGTTTATATGTAATCACTGTCCTTACGTGAAAGCCGTGCAGGATCGGATTATCCGCGATGTCAATGAACTGATTCAGCACGGAATTAATGCCATTGCCATCATGTCGAATGATCCGGCTGATTATCCCGAAGATTCGTTTGAAAATATGGCGCGAGTGGGGAAACAATGGAATTACCCTTTTCCCTATGTATGGGATGAGACCCAGGAAATTGCCAAACGATATGGCGCTGTGTGTACCCCGGATTTCTTTGGTTTTAATTACAAGCTTGAATTGCAGTATCGCGGACGGCTGGATGCATCCCGAAAAGAATCGGCGCCTGCGAATGTGCGTCGGGATCTGTTTGAGGGGATGTTGCAGGTTGCAAAAACAGGACACGGCCCCAGGGAGCAGATTCCCAGTATCGGTTGCTCAATCAAATGGCGTATAGAATAAAGTGCTGGAAAAGGTCATCACAATCGTCAGGACGGTTGCCCATGAAGTCATAATGCCGCGTTACCTGCAAGTCAACCGGCAGCTTAAGGCAGATGGCAGTTTCTTTACCGAGGCGGATGTTGCTGCGCAGGAAGCTTTGGTGCGGGAACTGAAAAAGATTTATCCGGGCGCAACCACGATGGGTGAAGAAATGTCCCGGCAGGAGCAGGAAGAGCAATGGGCTAGGGGAAAGGCCGGATTATGGAGCATTGACCCGATTGATGGCACGTCAAACTTTCTCAATGGATTGCCTTATTTTGCAATCTCGGTTGCCTTGATGGAGCAGGGAAAAAGCGTTCTGGGCGTTATTTATAATCCGGTTTCCGATGAGATGTTTTATGCGGAAAAGGGACGCGGTGCTTTTCTGAATGGTCAGCCTTTACCGCTCAAGACCTACGTGCCTTCATTATCGAGTGCGATGGCCAATGTCGATTTGAAACGGCTTGATCGAGATCTGGCAGCCAAAGTGGCAGCTTATCCACCTTATGCCTCACAACGCAATTATGGTGCGTGCGCATTGGAGTGGTGCTATACCGCAGCGGGTTATTTTGATTTATACCTGCACGGAGGGCAGAAGCCATGGGATTATGCGGCGGGCTCTCTGATTCTTGAAGAAGCCGGCGGAAAGATGTGCGGTTTTGAGCGGGATGATTATTGGGCTGGTTCACCCTGGCAACGCTCAGTGATCGCTGCGCTGGATCCTGGTTTGTTTATCCAGTGGCGTGACTGGGTGCGGCAGCATTACAAGCAGGAAAGGGAAATATTATGAAATCGATGATGTGCAATCATCATGCACGGTAGGTTATTCAATTGAAAATTATTATTCTGGGTGCCGGTCAGGTCGGTTCTTCAGCGGCAGAGAATCTGGTGGGTGAGGCCAATGACATTACCATGGTCGATATCGATGCGGATCGCCTGGCTTCATTACAGGATCGGCTGGATTTGCGGACGGTGGTAGGTAATGCCTCTCATCCATCCGTACTGGTTAGTGCGGGTGCCGAGGATGCCGATATGGTTCTTGCAGTGACTGAACGCGATGAAACCAATCTGGTGGCGTGCAAGCTGGCTGCTACGATATTCAATACACCAACCAAAATTGCACGCATTCGATCCACCGAATACCTGACACATTCCGAGATATTTTCAACAGAAAATTTTTGTGTCGACTTCGCTATTTGCCCGGAGCAGATTTTAACGGAATATATCGAGAAATTAATCGAGTTTCCTGAAGCACTGCAGGTGCTGGATTTTGCATCGGGAAAAGTGAGTCTGGTGGCTGTCCGTGCATTGAAAGGGGGGCCTCTCGTCGGACAGCAGCTTCAGGAATTGCGTCGGCACGTTCCCAATGTGGAAACGCGTGTTGCGGCTATTTTCCGTAAGGATCGACCGATTGTTCCCGAAGGTGACACGATTATAGAGGCTGAGGACGAGGTATTTTTCATTGCGGCGGCTGAAGACATCCGTAAGATAATGCGTGAACTGAGAAATATGGACAGGCCTGTAAAGCGTGTGATGATTGCGGGGGGTGGAAAAATTGGCAAGCGTCTGGGTGAAACGCTGGAAAAGAACTATCAGGTAAGGATTATCGAGCGTAATTATCAGGCCAGCGAACGTCTCGCGGCTGAGCTTAATCATGCACTGGTGCTGAATGGGGATGCTACGGATGAGGCATTGCTGGAAAGTGAGAATATCGCCGAGATGGATATGTTCTGCGCGCTGACTAACGATGATGAGAATAATATCATGGCATCGTTACTGGCCAAGCGTATGGGTGCGCGCAAGGTTATTTCGCTTATAAATCGACGGACGTATGTTGATCTGATGCAAAGTAGTGGCATTGATATTGCCATTTCTCCCGCGCAAGTGACCATCGGCTCTTTACTTGCTTATGTTCGACATGGCGATGTCGCGGTTGTGCACAGCTTGCGTCGTGGTGCAGCGGAAGCATTGGAACTGGTGGCGCATGGTGATGCGAAATCATCCAATGTTGTTGGCAGGAAAATCGAGGAAATCAAGCTGCCTAAAGGCGCAACCATCGGCGCTATTGTCCGGGGGTTACCCGAATCCCATCAGATGGAGAAGAAAGGCTTCATGACAGAGAAAGTATCATCCGAAGCGGATGGCAATGTGCAAGTTATTATCGCTCACCATGATACGGTCATAGAATCAGAGGATCATGTGATTATATTTGTAATCAACAGGAAGATGATCCGGGAAGTGGAAAAGCTATTTCAGGTTAATGTTGGTTTTCTGTAATCAAATAAACGCATGAATCGCTTTCTATCTGCTGTCAATGTGCTTGGCAAGATGATCCTGATATTCGGGTGCACGATGCTGGTGCCGCTTGGATTGGCGCTTTGGGGGGATGATGGGGCGCGATCAGTTTTTATCCTGTCGATACTGATTACCATGGGATTCGGCTTGTTTATGTGGCTGGCAACCAATCGCTATAAGCGTGAACTGCAAACCCGCGATGGGTTTCTGCTGGTTGTTTTGGTCTGGTCAGGATTGCCAGCCTTTGCCATGTTGCCATTGCTGTTTTATTTGCCGGATCTCGGTTTCAGCATGGCTTATTTTGAGGCCGTGTCGGGATTGACTGCGACAGGTGGCACCGTCCTGACGGGGTTGGATGCATTGCCACCATCGATTAATTTATGGCGCGGTGAAATAATATGGCTTGGTGGCATGGGGCTGATTGTGCTGGCGGTAGCAATTCTGCCATTATTGGGTGTGGGCGGTCGGCAAATACTCAAAGCAGAGATACCCGGGCCGATGAAAGAAAACAAATTGACACCTCGCATAGCCGAGACTGCCAAGGGCTTATGGTCGGTCTATACAGGCCTGACGCTGGTTTGCATGATCGCGTATAAGTGGGCCGGCATGGACTGGTTTGATGCCGTGATGCATGCGTTCACCACGCTGGGTCTGGGGGGGTTTTCGTCACATGATGCGAGCTATGGATATTGGGATTCACCGCTCATTGAGTTTGTTGCCATAGTATTCATGCTTATTGCCGGTATAAATTTTGCGACACACTTTCTGGTCTGGCGGGCAAAAAGCTTAATTGCTTACCGCTATGATTCGGAAGCTGGTTTGTACGTGTTTATCGTCCTGGCCAGTTGTGTCGGATTAGCATTCTATTTATGGTTTACCGACGTTTATACAGACCCCTGGATCGCCTTACGTTATGCTGCTTTTAACGTAGTTTCGGCCGCAACGACGACCGGCTATAGCAACACCGACTACAGTCTCTGGCCAATCTTTATTCCATTATGGATGCTATTTTTATCCGGATTCTGTACATCTTCAGGTTCTACCGGGGGTGGCATTAAATTGATCAGGGCTCGCATTCTATACCAACAGGTATATCGGGAAATTATCGCAATCATGCACCCCAATGCAGTAATGCCAGCGAAGCTCGGTAGAAGCGTGGTAACAAGCCGGGTTATTTCCGCAGTTTTGATATTTCTGTTTGTCTACATTATCAGTATTGTTTTGATGACGCTTGTATTAACATTAAGCGGATTGGACTTTATGACGGCTGTTTCCGCAGCGGTCGCATGTATTAATAACCTGGGGCCCGGGCTTGGTCAGGTAGGTCCCGCTGCGACTTATGCCATACTGACTGATTTTCAGATCTGGGTATGTAGTTTTGCAATGTTGCTGGGGAGGCTGGAGTTCTTTACATTGCTGGTGGTATTTACGTCAGCTTTCTGGAGGAAATAAGGGTCTAGTCCAGGGGGGGGGCAGAGCTTGGCAGGCTATTAAATTGATTCATCAGATGATCAAGGAGTTTGCGTGGATGATATGAGTGAATTGGAGGGTCTTAAGGTTATGATCATCGATGACAGCAGTACAATTCGACGCAGTGCTGAAGTCTTTCTGAATTCTTCAAATTGTGAAGTGATTTTTTCATCGGATGGTTTTGAAGCGATGGCCAAGATTGTTGATAATCGTCCAGACATTATTTTTATTGATATCGTCATGCCTCGGCTGGATGGTTATCAGGCATGTATGCTGATCAAGAAGAATCCGTATTATCAATCTATTCCTATCATTATGTTATCAAGTAAAAATGGATTATTTGATAAGGCCCGGGGAAGAATGGCCGGATCAGATGATTATCTGACCAAGCCATTTACGGGCGAAGATTTATTGACTATCATACGTAAATATGCATTACGAAAAAGTGCCACTGAGCAATGAGGTTGGCTTATTATGCCGCTTAATCTTTTTCATAAATTTTTTGTGAGGGGGGATAGTGATTTTAGTTATTGTGAAC
>JBBTCY010000110.1:0-10116 GCA_038043005.1 Pseudomonadota bacterium | reverse complement strand
TATGCAATTCTCAAATTATTACGTCTAAACCCGCTTTAACTTCCTAAGACCCATATTCTTTATTATATTTAATGACTATTTTATGACTCTGCTTACTTCCTTTAAAAAAACAAAAAATAGTTTTTCTCAGGTTTTAAAAGAGCTTGGATGGATTGATACTGGTATATTCATTTCTAATAAGTTGCTTCGATTAGTATCACAGGATAAATTAAGAATTTATAAATATTACCTGGTCACCCAGCCTGTTAGAGATAAGCCCTACCTTCCCCCACACAGGGGAAAAGAAATAAAGATACGATTGATTGATAAAATGGATGCAATTGTTTCCTCATTTCCGCGGCCATTACATGTGATTGAAAGTAGATTTAATTGCGGTGCGAAATGCCTGGTTGCGTTTAAGGATGGTAGATTTATTGGTTTTCTATGGCTTCAGCTGGGTCCCTATCAGGAAGATGAAGTTCGTGCGCGTTTTATACCACTGCCAGAAAATAGGGCTGCTTGGGATTTTGATGTATTTATAGTGCCGGAATATCGCTTTGGATTGGCATTTACACGTTTATGGGATGAGGCGAATAATCTGTTATCAAATAGTGATATTTATTGGTCATATAGTCGGATCGCTGCCACTAACTCGGTATCATTAAAATCACATTTGCGCCAGAATGCTGAGTGTCTGGGAAGTGCTCATTTCTTATGCTCGGATAAGTGGCAACTTACAGTGGCTTCCTTATTTCCTTATTTTCACTTATCCTTTCATGAAAATTCTTATCCTAAGTTTTACCTGAGAACTAAGCTGATGACTTCTCAGTCTAGTTCATAACATATCAATCAGTGTGGAGTAACACATGCAACATCTTGAAGAAGTAAAAAATATTCTGTGTACTGTTTTAAGCATTACTGATAGAAAAGACTCTCTATCGGAAGAATCATCTTTGCTGGGTAATATTCCTGAATTGGATTCCATGGCTGTTGTTAATGTCATAACAGCATTAGAGGAACACTTTAATATAGTCATAGAAGATGATGAAATTAATTCAAAAATTTTTGAAACACTGGGTACGTTGACACGCTTTATTGATAATAAATTATCGTCATAACGCAACAGGTGAGAAATTTACCTGCCACTCCCTTCTTTCTGGAAACAGAAACTGGTAATCGTTTCTGTCTTTACCATTCACTACCTTCAAATGTTTCATGCAAAGGTACATTTATCTATATTCCTCCATTTGGCGAGGAAATGAATAAAGCAAGGCGGATGGCTGCGCTACAGGCAAGAGCTTTTAACAGGATTGGATATGATGTATTGCAGATCGACTTATTCGGATGTGGTGATAGCAGTGGAGAATTTCGCGAAGCACGATGGGATATATGGAAACAGGATATTGCATTTGCCGTAAACTGGCTCAAAGAGCGATCAACCGCACCAATAAACCTCTGGGGTTGCCGGCTGGGCGCATTACTGGCATTAGATTTTGCCGGTAGCGTTGTGTATCACATCAATAATATTCTTTTATGGCAACCTATCTTGAATGGTCAATCTTTCCTGACTCAATTTCTTCGCCTTGAATTAGCGAGCAAAATTTTCTCGCCTGATTCGCAGGAAATCAACAGCGTCAGTTTGTTACGAAACACGCTTGCCAACGGAAAAGTACTTGAGATAGCCGGTTATGAATTATCGCCTGAATTAACAGGTGCTATTGATCGATTGAAAATAAATGATTTTAATCCGACCAACCATGCGATTCATTGGATTGAGGTTGTGGCTGACATTAATCAACCCATTTCATCGGCTAAAATCAATATCATGGGAAAGTGGAAGAAAGGAGGAAATACCGTTGAAATTACTCAGGTATCTTGCCTTCCATTCTGGGTAACTCAGGAGATCTCAGAATGCCAGAATCTGATTTCGATAACTACTGATTTATTTACAGATCAATCTGAGCATGTTGATTAAAGAAAGCACATGTTATTTTTGCTGCCACGATTCCTGGTTATACGGGATTCTTAGCCTGCCAGAGCAATCTCTCAGTACCCGAGGCGTGCTGATAATAGTGGGAGGCCCGCAGTATCGCATCGGCAGTCACCGTCAGTTTACATTGCTTGCGCGTTACCTTGCGGCTAAAGGAATACCGGTAATGCGCTTTGATTACCGTGGAATGGGTGACAGTGAAGGTGAAATCAGAACATTTGAAACTGTCCATGATGATATCAACTCTGCAATTGATTATTTTACCAAAGAAGTGCCAGATCTTAGGGAGATCGTCATCTGGGGCTTATGTGATGCCGCATCGGCTGCATTGTTTTATGCTTATCAAGATAATCGTGTAACCGGCTTGGTGTTGCTTAACCCATGGATCAGGACAGAGCAAGGAATCGCCAAGACCTATTTAAAGCACTATTATTTCAACCGCCTTACTGATCGGACGCTATGGAAAAAGATTCTCTCGGGTAACTTCGATTATCTTTCTGCAATACAGTCATTATTCAAGACGATTGCTAGCCTGGTAAAAAGGCAGAAAAAAAATAGTGAGGCAGAAAATTCATCATGTCAGTCAATCACTACAGATGCTTCTCTCCCTGATCGTATGTTTAAAGGATTCAATAATTTCAATGGAAATGTACTGTTGATTATCAGTGAGAATGATCTGACAGCCCAGGAATTTGTCGATTTAACAAAAGAATCGGAAAAATGGAATACACTGCTTAAATCTCCAAATATCCAATACCTTTTTTTATCAAATGCCAATCATACTTTTTCAAAACAGGAATGGCGTGAAAAGGTTTTTTCATGGACATCTGACTGGATCATAACCTATCGGAATCAGTAGCTCTATTACTTTCCAGTCATTTCTTCCGGCTTAACCCACGCATCGAATTGTTCCGCTGTAATATATCCGGTTGCAATAGCGGCGGACTTTAATGTGGTTGCTTCCCGATAGGCTTTCTTGGCAATTTCCGCAGCTTTATCATAGCCAATATGTGGATTGAGCGCTGTCACCAGCATCAGTGAGTTATGCATCAGTGTGTCGATACGTTCTATATTGGCAGCAATCCCTACTGCGCAATTATCATTAAAACTGGTCAATCCATCGGTCAATAGTCGAACACTTTGCAGGAAATTATTAATAATCATTGGCTTCATGACATTTAATTCAAAATTCCCCATGGCACCGCCCATATTAATGGCTACATCATTTCCCATGACCTGGCAACACAGCATGGTCATGGCTTCTGACTGAGTAGGATTAACTTTACCTGGCATGATAGAGCTGCCAGGTTCGTTTTCGGGAATATGTAATTCACCGATGCCGCAGCGTGGGCCAGATGCCAGCCAACGAATGTCATTGGCAATTTTCATCATGGATGCAGCCAATGTTTTCAATGCACCATGCGCGTGAACTAATGCGTCATTACTTGCCAGTGCTTCAAATTTATTGGGTGCCGTAACAAATGAAAGCGTTGTTATACGGGAGATCTCAACAGCAGTCCGTTCAGCGAATTCAGGGTGTGTATTCAAGCCCGTTCCAACAGCCGTTCCTCCCAGAGCAAGTTCAAGTAGGTGAGGCAGTGATGCTTCTATGTGTTTCAAACAATGATTTAATTGTGCAACATAGCCGGAGAATTCCTGCCCTAATGTCAATGGTGTTGCATCCTGCAAGTGCGTACGGCCAATTTTAACAATCGGTGAGAACTCATCAGCTTTTCGATTGAGTGTTTCACGCAATAAACGAATTGCCGGGATTAACTGATGGTGTATCGCCTGCACAGCAGCCACGTGCATGGCTGTTGGAAATACATCATTGGAGGATTGTCCTTTATTGACATCATCATTGGGATGGACGATTCGATCGGCACCGCGACCTCCACCTAATAATTCCGATGCACGATTCGCCAATACTTCATTCAGATTCATATTGGTTTGCGTGCCCGATCCGGTTTGCCAGATCACCAGTGGGAACTGATCATGGTGAATTCCCTCGATGACTTCATCTGCTGCACGAATGATGGCAGCTGTTTTTGCTGTATCCAGCAGATTCAGATCATGATTAACTGCTGCCGCTGCTCTTTTTACCAGTGCGATGGCATGAATCAGTGCAGCAGGCATCTTCTCCGTGGAAATTTTGAAATTCTGCAAAGAGCGCTGAGTCTGGGCACCCCATAATACATCAGCAGGCACCTGTACAATGCCCATAGCATCCCGCTCTTCACGATAATTCATTTTTTCAATCAACCTTCATGTCATATCAATCCCAATTGAGCGCACCACCGGTTTGATATTCCGTTACCCGGGTCTCAAAGAAATTCTTTTCTTTCTTAAGATCAATCATTTCAGACATCCACGGGAATGGATTGTTCGCATTCGGGAAAAGTGTATCAAGGCCGATTTGCTGACAGCGACGATTGGCAATGTAGCGTAAATATTCCTTGAACATTGGCGCGTTCATACCCAGTACGCCGCGTGGCATGGTATCTTCCGCATACCGATATTCCAGCATAACCGCTTTATGCATCAATTCACCGATCTCTTCACGAAAAGCTTTTGTCCAGAGATGCGGATTCTCCATTTTTATTTGATTGATTACATCGATGCCAAAATTACAATGCATTGATTCATCGCGCAGAATGTATTGATACTGTTCAGCAGCACCAGTCATCTTGTTTTGCCTGCCAAGTGCCAGAATCTGCGTAAATCCAACATAAAAGAATAATCCTTCCATGATGCAGGCAAATACGATCAGGCTTTTCAACAATTGTTGATCGGTCTCCTGTGTGCCTGTTTTAAAATGTGGGTTAGTCAAGGTATCAATGAATGGGATCAGAAATTCATCTTTATCACGAATGGAAGCAACTTCATGATATGCATTAAATATTTCCCCTTCATCCAGTCCCAGTGATACAACGATATACTGATAGGCATGCGTATGAATGGCTTCTTCAAATGCCTGCCGTAACAGATACTGACGACATTCCGGATTGGTGATATGACGGTAAGTACCCAACACAATATTATTGGCAGCCAGGGAATCCGCTGTTACAAAAAAACCCAGATTGCGCTTGATCAGGCGTCGCTCATCTTCAGTCAATCCATTCGGATCTTTCCATAGTGAAATATCGCGACTCATGCTGATTTCCTGTGGCATCCAGTGATTTGCGCAGGCAGATAGATATTTATCCCATGCCCATTTGTACTTGAATGGGACCAGTTGATTCACATCGGCACTGCAATTGATAATCTGCTTATCTTCAACCGATACCCGACGAGCAATACTGTCGGCTACAACCGCCTTATCATCACCTTCCTTGAAATCAGACGGGATACTATCGCGCGAATGTTGTGACAGCATGACTAGTTCATTCGATTCCTGATTGACCTCATGCGCTGAATTTTTGTGTAATGGCATTACCTTATTAAGCGGTTCATCTTCAAATACCAGCATGATTCACTCCTTTTCTCAGAATCTACGTTTATTTATTGACAGGATTCACAGCTTTCATCATCAATGGCACAGTATTTAATCTCAATAGAAGCAGCTTCCATACTACTGTTTGTCATACTGGCATCCGTTGGCACTGCATTTAACGAGCCTGCCCGGACCGTTGATTTTTCTGCTGCGCTGGCGCCCAATGACCGCAAGTAATAAGTGGTTTTCAGTCCACGCAACCAAGCCAGCTTATACGTATCATCCAGTTTCTTGCCGGATACGCCTGACATATAAATATTCAGGGATTGTGATTGATCAATCCATTTCTGTCGTCTTGCTGCTGCCTCAATCAACCATTGCGGTTCAATTTCAAATGCGGTTGCATACAGTGTGCGGATCTGATCGGGAATTCGATCTATTTTACTGATCGCACCATCAAAATACTTGAGATCAGCAATCATGACCTCATCCCACAGGTTCATTTTCTTTAAATCATTGACCAGAGATTCATTTGCGATCGTAAACTCACCAGACAAGTTAGATTTGACATATAGATTCTGATAAGTCGGCTCGATGCTTGCTGATACACCGATAATATTGGATATGGTCGCAGTCGGGGCAATCGCCAGACAATTGGAATTACGCATACCGTGTTTTTTAATACGCTTCCTCAATGCATCCCAATCCAAGGTGGTAGACATGTCAGCATCTACAAAACCACCCCGCTCTTTTCGCAACTCTTCAAGAGTATCATGCGGCAAAATGCCACGGTCCCACAGACTGCCTGAATATGAGTTATAGCGGCCCCGCTCTTCGGCTAATGCAGTGGATGCCCAATATGCATGATAAGCAACCAATTCCATTGAACGGTCAGCAAACTCAACCGCACCCATTGAACTATACGCGATGCCAAGCTGATGCAAACAGTCCTGAAAACCCATAATGCCTAATCCAACAGGACGGTGTTTCAGATTTGCATTCCTTGCTTTTGCAACCGCATAAAAATTGATGTCCACGACATTATCCAGCATGCGCATTGCAGTGTTGATTGTGCGCTTGAGCTTGTCGGTGTCCAGTTCACCATTTTTAAGGTGCGCAACCAGATTGACTGATCCCAGATTGCAGACTGCAATTTCCTTCTCATTGGTATTCAAGGTAATTTCAGTACACAGATTGGAACTGTGTACAACACCGATATGATTCTGTGGTGAGCGGATATTGCATGGATCTTTAAAGGTAATCCATGGATGGCCTGTTTCAAATAACATGCTCAACATCTTGCGCCACAATTGCACAGCCGGTATTTTCTTATACAGAGTCAATTCACCGCGCTCAATTTTTTCTTCATAAGCGAGATAGGCCTGCTCAAATTTCCGGCCAAATTTATCATGTAAATCAGGTACATCTGAAGGTGAGAAAAGTGTCCAGTCTCCTCCTTCCATGACACGCTTCATAAATAAATCGGGAATCCAAGCTGCCGTGTTCATATCATGCGTGCGGCGGCGATCATCACCAGTATTCTTACGTAATTCCAGAAATTCTTCGATATCCAGGTGCCAGCATTCCAGATACGCACACACAGCACCCTTACGCTTGCCACCTTGATTAACTGCCACAGCGGTATCCGATACGACTTTAAGAAAAGGGACAACACCTTGTGACTTGCCATTCGTGCCTTTAATGCGCGAACCCATTGCACGCACCGCCGTCCAGTCATTGCCCAGTCCACCGGCATATTTGGCGAGCAGTGCATTTTCCTTAATTGCTTCATAGATGCCATCCAGATCATCTGGTACTGTCGTGAGATAACACGATGATAACTGGGAACGACAAGTGCCTGAATTAAATAAGGTAGGTGTTGAACTCATGAAATCAAAGCGCGATAGCACATGATAAAACTCAACAGCACGTGTTTCACGATCAATTTCATTGAGCGCCAATCCCATCGCAACACGCATGAAAAAAGCCTGCGGTAATTCAATCCGCTTTTCCTGTACGTGGAGGAAATAGCGGTCATATAATGTCTGCAAGCCCAGATAATCAAATTGAAGATCCCGATCAGCTTCTAATGTATCAGCCAACCGGGGCAGGTCAAATTGTGCCAGACGTTCATCCAGCAATCCTGCTTCAATACCGCGTTTAATAAATGTTGGGAAATAATCCTTGTAGCGCGCTTTCATTGCCTGCTGTGTGGTTTCTTCACCCAGTACTTCATGCCGCATGTTATTTAGCAATAAACGTGCTGTCACATAGCTGTATGCCGGATCTTTTTCTATCAGCACGCGTGCGGACAGAATTGTGGATTTCCTGACTTCGTCCAGCGGAACACCATCATATAGATCTTTTAGCGTTGCTTTCAGAATCAGTGAAGCATCCACGGCATCTCCCAATCCAACGCAGGAGGATTCAATCAATGCAGCCAGCTTAGTCGTATCTAATAGTACTTTTTGACCATTATCCAATACATACAGGCTATTCTCAGGTGTGTCAGTGACTGGTTTTTGCTTGAGTCTGGCACGTTCCTTTGTCCGTTCTTCACGATACAGTACGTAAGCACGCGCCACATCATGTTCACCGGAACGCATCAAGGCCAGTTCAACCTGATCCTGAATATCCTCAATATGGAAAGTACCGCTATCGGGCTGGCGACGTAATAAAGCATTGACGACATCAGTCGTTAGTCCTGCAACGATTTCTCGCACGCGGACGGATGCTGCCCCTTGCCCACCATCTACAGCAATAAATGCCTTCGTCATCGCGACTGAAATTTTAATCGGTTCAAAAGCAACAACCGCACCGTTGCGACGAATTACTTTATAGTGTGCATAACGTGTATCTGGCATATGTGTATCTGAAAAAGATTGATTTCCATGAATCGATTTGAGGTGAGTATTATCTGTCACAAGCTGCATAGCTGATCTCTCCTAATGTATTATTTATGAAAGTGAATTGCTGCTTCCAGCTAATCAGGAAGTACTGCTTTTTTTCAGAAACCACAATATGTAGTGCTTTTAAATTAAAAATACATAATTGGTAGTGGTATAGTATGAGAAAAAAGAATAAATGTAAACGCCTCCTCATAGAAAAATTGATTGGGCTTTAATCAAAAAATTAAAACATCTGGTTGAAATATGTGAATTCAGCGCATTAAAATAAAGTTGCTAATATGCAACATGCAATTATTCTTAGCAGCAATAAAATTATTTGATCAGAGCAGCAGTTAAGGATAGAAATTTTTTTTTATCCGTATTTCTTCCGATTCCGTCGGCGCTTTCGATGTGCACGAATGGCTTCAGCCTCAGTGGGTGGAGCAGGTTTCTTATGTGCATAAGGATTCTTTCCAACTTTAAAATCGACGCGCAATGGCGTACCAACAAGCTGAAAAGCTTCCCGAAAGGTATTTTCAAGATAACGGCGATAGGTTTCCGCGACATGATCGAGCATGCTGCCATGAACGATAATAAGTGGAGGGTTGGATCCCCCTTGATGGGCATAGCGCATTTTAGGGCGGGATATGCCACCGCGTGGTGGCGCATGTTTTTCAACAGCCGCCATTAGTACACGGGTTAACTTAGGCGTTGGCAAATCTGCCATGGCTGCTGCATAAGCCTGATCAATCGATGGTAAAAGATTTTTCAAGCCTGTGCCTTTTAATGCTGAGATATAGTGCAATTCAGCAAAACTGAGAAATGCTAGTTTACGGGTAAATTCACGTTTGACCGTATCGCGTTGATAGTCATCCAGTCCATCCCACTTATTCACGGCAATAACCAATGCACGTCCTGTTTCCAGGATAAATCCAGCAATATGTGCATCCTGATCGGAGATCTCATTTCTGGCATCCAGCACCAACACCACAACATTGGCATCCTCAATTGTCTGCAATGTTTTGATAACAGAGAATTTTTCTATGGTTTCAAATACCTGGCCCCTCCGACGCAATCCTGCCGTATCGATCAACGTATAGTGTTTTGCTTTATGTTCAAAATCAATATAGATGCTGTCGCGTGTTGTACCTGGTTGATCAAATGCAATAACACGTTCTTCGCCCAATATGGTGTTAACCAGTGTTGATTTACCGACATTGGGGCGACCGACGATTGCAATCTTAGGATGTTTACTGGGTGGTGAATCTTCTGTTGCCTCCGGAAAATCAGCCAATGCACAATCGGCCAATTCACTGATATTATCGCCGTGTATGGCAGATACTGCACACGGTTCACCGAGGCCCAGTTCATAAAATTCTGCTGTTACAATGGCAGTTGCCATGCCTTCGGTTTTATTGACTACCAACAGGATTTTCTGGCCAGATTTGCGTAATTGCTCGGCAATGATTTTGTCATGCGCAGTCACACCTTGACGACCATCAACAATAAATAATACCTTATCAGCTTCATCAATCGCCTGCATCGTCTGTTTGGCCATTGCATGCAGAATCCCTTCCTTGACAACCGGCTCAAAACCACCGGTATCCATCACCAGATAAGGTTTGTCGCCCACCCGGCCCTGACCATAATGACGATCACGTGTCAGGCCCGGAATATCGGCTACAATCGCGTCACGGCTTCGGGTGAGACGATTGAATAAAGTTGATTTGCCGACATTGGGACGGCCAACCAGAACAAGTGTGGGTTTCATAGTTTTATTGCTATTGCAATATATGTGCGGTGTTACATGGAGAAATTTATTTCAA
>JBBTCY010000109.1:0-18968 GCA_038043005.1 Pseudomonadota bacterium | reverse complement strand
AAGCGGCTGTCTAATCCTGTGGTGATGAGAATACCCATCGATATTACCGCCATCACGCTGCCAGCCGAGATTAAGCAGTTTGAAACTTTTGAGGTGACCCTGAATTTGTCGACGAAAAATCTCGCGAATTTTCTGAATGAAATCGTTTCCATTTCATCAGAAGGCACGTCCATACAGGGCATAACCGGTGTCGTATCGCCCAGTATGAAAGCGGAAATTGCGGGTGAGCATTTCACGATCGAGAAACAGGGGCCGCAGGAACAATTGCATGTCTATAACGATATAACGCGCTGGACATGGCGCGTCACACCTGAATCATCGGGCAAACAGGAATTAACCTTCCACCTGCATCTGTTGACCCAGCATAATGGCGAGCAGCATCTGAAGGTCGTTGATCTTGCCGACGCAAATCTGATTGTCCAGGCCAATCCATCGGAATGGCTGAAACGTCACTGGGGATGGATTGCTTTGCTGGCAGTGTTGCCCATTGCAGGGTGGGTATTCAGACGGCGCCACGCACATCGCCCTCAGTAAAAATCCCACATTCCATGCATGCCGCATTGTTTGACCGCATCAGACAATGCGGCCAGTCATTGTTAGTACCTTTCCAATACAGAATGTTGCAGCACAGGGTTGAAAAAAACTGAAATATCCTTATATCCATTTCTGAAAGTATGCTTTTAGTTGAAAAATGTCCCATCAGTCATTTTGCTAATGACTGAAAGGGTCTGCTAAAAATGACACGCACAGTGTATTTTAATTAAAAAGGAGATTGGTTATGGCTATTACACGTTATGAGCCTTGGGGTTTATTGAGTCAATTGCAAAGAGAACTGGAACGCAGCGGTGCGGAAGGCTCTACGGCTACTGCGGAATGGGCGCCTGCGGTTGATATCAAGGAAGAAGCTGATCGATTTGTCATCCATGCAGATATACCGGGTGTCAAGCCTGAAGAAATTGATATCAGCATGGAAGATGGTGTTCTGACTATTAAAGGTGAAAAGAAATCGGAAGCGAAAACCGAGAAAGAAGGTTATAAACGGGTTGAACGCACGTACGGATCTTTTTACCGTCGATTCAGTTTACCCGATACCGCCAATCCTGATGCAATCTCTGCCGCATCAAAACATGGTGTATTGGAGGTTATCATTCCAAAACGGGAAGCGGTACAACCCAAGAAAATTAATGTGACGGCAGCACATTAATAAACTACGCATTACAAATTCAAACTATAATTGGATCTGTCAAAGTAATCATGAATGGAGCCTCGCGCTCCATTCATGATTACAGAACCCTACCCCTGCTGGTATGCCGCACAAAATATAGCCTGCTTTTGACACAATTAAAAAACCATTAATTAATAAATATCGCTTGATGCTCAAAATTTTTCGTGCTGCCATCCCTGCCCGGCCTTAAGAAAGTCAACGCTTACCCAACATACCGCCCATGCCCCTTATTACGCTGGAAAAAGCCTGTTTAGCCTTTGGCCATCATGCATTACTTGATCAAGTAAATTTACAACTGGATCCCGGTGAACGTGTCGGCCTGATTGGTCGAAATGGTGGCGGTAAATCAAGCCTGTTACGTGCGTTATCCAGTGAAATCAAATTAGATGACGGCAAGCTTTGGTGCGCGCCAAATCTGAAACTGGCCTATGTATCGCAAGAGCCGTTGCTGGATCCGGACAATACGGTTTATCAGGAAGTCTCCAAGGGTCTGGGTAATATCAGCCAGATATTAATCGCCTATCACGCGGTTTCCCATGCTTTAAGTGACGGCGCAGACAATACTGATGAACTGCTCATCCGTTTACAGGAGCTGCAAGGGGAACTGGAAACCCGTGATGGCTGGAGCGTACAGGCAAAAATAGAGACAGCCATTGATAAATTAAACCTGCCGACCGATGCGCGCATTGCACATCTGTCCGGTGGCTTGAAAAAACGCGTTGCGCTCGCACGGGCGTTGGTAATATCGCCCGATGTATTGTTATTGGATGAGCCAACCAATCATCTGGATTTCGCCTCAATCGAATGGCTGGAAGAATTGTTACAGGATTTTTCAGGCAGCGTTTTGTTTATCACGCATGATCGCCGCTTTCTGGATAATGTCGCCACCAGAATTATCGAGCTTGATCGTGGAAATCTGGAAACGTTTTCCGGAAAATTTGTCGATTATCAGCGCAGAAAAGCAGAAATGCTGGAGATTGAAGCAACCCATAATCAGAAATTTGACAAGGTTCTTGCACAGGAAGAAGTCTGGATTCGCAAAGGTATACAGGCAAGGCGCACACGAAACGAAGGCAGAGTGCGGCAACTGGAAGCATTGCGTCTGGAACGTGCGGCCAGGCGAGATAAGGCTGGCAAGGTAAATATCGCCGTGGATGCCGGGGAACAATCCGGCAAGCTGGTCGCCGAACTGGAAAATATCAGCAAAAGTTATGGCGATAAACCCATCATAAAAAACTTTTCCTGTCGCATTATGCGGGGAGACCGGGTCGGGTTATTGGGACCGAATGGCGCGGGAAAATCAACGCTGCTGAAACTAATTCTGGGGGAATTGCAGCCCGATACCGGCACAGTTCAGCAGGGAACAAAGCTGTCCGTTGCCTATTTTGATCAAATGCGCGAACAATTGAATGAAGAAATGACGCTGACGGATACCATCAGTCAGGGTTCTGATTTTGTGGAAATCAATGGCAAACGCAAGCATGTCATCAGTTATCTCGAAGATTTTCTGTTTGCGCCGCAACGCGCGCGTTCTCCGGTCAAAACCCTTTCCGGCGGTGAGCGCAACCGCTTATTGCTGGCACGCTTATTTACACGACCCGCCAATGTGCTGGTGCTTGATGAACCCACCAATGATCTCGATATCGAGACACTTGAGCTACTGGAAGTTTTGTTGCAGGAATATACAGGCACCCTGTTTTTAGTCAGCCATGACCGTGAATTTCTTGATAATGTCGTCACACAAGTAATTACATTTGAAGGGAACGGTGTATTATGTGAATATATAGGTGGTTATGAGGATTGGGTGCGAACAAAATCTGCTGGAAAAGGGGCCGTTACTTCCCAACAATCAGATTGTTCACTGGTTAAAACCCATAAAGCAAAATCATCGACCAAGACCAGAAAGCTGAGTTATCAGGAAACTCGCGAATTGGAAGCATTACCTGAAAAAATTGCGGCATTGGAACGAGAGCAGGCAAATATCACTTTAAGGATGAATGATTCGAGCATCTATCGTGATCACCCCGATGAAGCCAAAGCATTACAAGTACGGTTTTCCGTAATTGATAAAGAATTGCTTGACTGCCTGACAAAATGGGAGGAACTGGAATCAAAACAGGCAAAAAGTAATTCAGAGTTATGATGACGATTTCCCTATAAACAACATGGACATAGTTATTATCCATTGACCAAATTTCATTGACCAAATTAGACGCATCGTTTAAAGTGCAAGTTTTGAGAGAAGGAGGCTTACATGAAACACAAAACAATTATGAATCTACTAATCGCCACGAGTATGTTTTTCGTGCTTACTGGCGTAACTCAGGCAGCTGGCGATCCGGTTGCTGCTAAAGATAAGAGCTCGATGTGTGTCGGCTGCCATGGAATAGATGGCTATCGCACAGCTTTCCCGAAAGCTTATCATGTACCAAAAATTGGTGGTCAACACGCAGAATATATCATTAAGGCGCTGGAAGGCTACAAGAATGGCTCACGCAGTCATCCAACAATGACAGCCATTGCCAAGACATTATCCCAGCAGGATATTGAAGATTTTGCCGCTTATTATTCCGCAAATTAATTAAGCTATTAATGCAAGGATTAGATTATGAAGAATTATGTTATTACCGCATTATGCGGTGCAGCCTTGATACTATCGAGTCAGGTAATTGCTGCTGATATTGCAGCAGGTAAAAGCAAATCAGAGGCTTGTGCCTCATGCCACGGTGCAGACGGTAACAGCCCAGCACCAAACTTCCCGAAGATTGGCGGACAGTACAGAACTTATCTGGCAAAAGCATTGAACGATTATAAGTCCGGCGCAAGAAATGACCCTATTATGTCCGGAATGGCAGCCGCTCTGAGTGCGGAAGATATTGATAATCTGGCTTTTTACTACTCAAGCCTGCCAGGCAGCATGACATCAAAGAAATAAACCAAATTAGCCGCTTGCCTAAAGTTTAGAATACTTCACTTTTTAGGTTTAAGAACGGGATAGGGCATTTAATGCCGATCCCGTTTTTTATGCGCGTCTGAAGCCAGTCGTTTATCCAGACATTCAAAGTAAATAGTGGCATCGGGGGACGCCTGGTTACGCTGCGCCTGCCATATCATCTCTGCCAGACATTCCATCACCCCGTGTGCTGCATCGTGTTCATTCCCGGCAATATCTTTCAGTCGCATGAACCGTTCGCAAATGCCAATCGGCTGATCGATGGACAGCTGCTCCTTAATCGCCACATGCATGCTCATGTGCAAAAAGGGATTTACGTCTCCCGCCTCCGGAAAATAATCCTTGTCAATATACCGATCCATATCGTTCAGCATGTCGTGATATTCCGGGTGCAGCAGAATCACTTCCAGCGCCAGACTTTCAAGACCGGTCAGTATCTCCCGCTGGCGGTATTTATGCCACGTATCAAAAAATAATTGGCGCACCTGCGCTCTCGATGGTTTAAACATAACAGTTGTTTGCGTTAAACAGTTTTTTCTTTAAATTCACACAAGTGATTAATAGGACATAAGGGACATTTTGGCTTTCTTGCCGTACAGATATACCGGCCATGCAGAATTAGCCAATGGTGCGCATCCTGAAGAAACTCTTTCGGTATAACCTTCAGCAACTTTAACTCAACCTCCAGTACTGTTTTTCCCGGTGCAAGGCCGGTGCGGTTGGCAAGCCGGAAAATGTGAGTATCGACTGCCATGGTCGGTTCACCAAAAGCAGTGTTCAGTACCACATTGGCAGTTTTACGTCCAACCCCCGGCAAACTTTCCAGTTGTTCACGCGTGCGGGGTACTTCGCTATTATGCTGCTGAATGAGCAACTGGCAGGTTGCCAGAATATTCTTCGCCTTGGTTTTATACAGCCCAATACTCTTAATGAACGGGGTTAGCCCTGCTTCGCCCAGCGCAAGAATCTTTTCCGGTGTATTGGCCAGTGGAAATAGCCGCTTTGTCGCCAGATTAACGCTTTTGTCAGTCGCCTGCGCAGAAAGAATAACCGCAATCAGCAATTCAAAAGGTGAGTGATAAACCAGTTCCGTAGTCGGATGGGGATTTGCTGATTTCAGGCAAGCAAAGATTTCATGTCGTTTCGCTGGATTCATGTGGATTCGGTGAATTATTTTTAGCTGCCTGAGCCCGTACTGCCATTGCGCGTTTTATAGCCGCCTGGACAGTCGCTTTCTTCCGGTCATCAGCTGATGTAATGGTTACTTTTGATTTTACCGTACCTTTCAGCAGACGCTTTTCTTTAGCAGCCTGCTTCTGCCGTTCGAGTCGCTGCACCCGGAATTGATAGCGTGAACGCGCTGTATCCGCAGCATTCCTTCTGGCTTCTTCTGCCAGAGGATCGTGTGGATCACGCCGGTATTCCGCGACAGGAATCATTTGAATACAATCCATCGGACAGGGAGCAACACATAATTCACACCCCGTACACTCAGCGGAAATAACAGTATGCATTCGTTTGGCCGCCCCCACAATTGCATCAACCGGACAGGATTTAATGCAGAAGGTGCAACCAATGCAGGTCTGTTCATCAATCCAGGCAACCGCCCTGGGTTTGAAAATACCATGGCTGGCATTCAGCGGCTTGGGTTCAACCCCCAGCAATTCTGCCAATTTGTGAATCCCTTCCATGCCGCTTGGCGGGCATTGATTGATATCGGCACGGCCTTCCGCAATAGCGGTTGCATAGGGCTCACAGCCTGAAAAGCCACATTTTCCACATTGGGTTTGTGGCAATAAAGCATCAATTTCTTTTATGCGTAATTTACTTATCATCAATAACCAATCAGATAGTCATCGTCCGGTTAGCACAGACGACCTGCGCAATTTCCCTGACCAGATCCGGACCCCGGTAAATCAATCCTGTATAAATCTGGATCAAGCTTGCACCGATCTCCATTTTTTCTTGCGCATCAGCCGCTGTCATGATACCGCCGACGCCGATGATGGGCATGGCGCCTTGCAAAACATGATGCAATTGGCGAATGACTGCCGTCGCTGATCGTGTCAGGGGCGCACCGCTTAGACCGCCGGTTTCATGAGCGTGCGGCAAATGCTCAATCCCTACTCGCGACAATGTCGTATTTGTTGCAATGATGCCATCCACCTGATGTTTCAGCAGCAATTCCGCGATGGATTGAATTTGTAACTCATCCAAGTCCGGCGCAATCTTTACAGCCAAGGGGGTGTATTTGCCATGCGCTTCGGCCAGCTTTGCTTGCTCGGACTTTAATGCGGACAGCAGCTCATCCAGTGCGTCAGACTGTTGTAATTGCCGCAAATTCCGGGTATTGGGCGATGAAATATTGATGGTTACATAGCTGGCATGGCGGCTGACCTTACGCAAGCCAATCAGATAATCATCCGTTGCTTTCTCAAGCGGCGTATCAAAATTCTTGCCGATATTGATACCCAGTATGCCCCGGTAATCAGTTTGTTTTATATTCTCGATCAGTTTATCCACGCCATGGTTATTAAAACCCAGGCGATTAATGATTGCGTTCGCTTCAGGAATGCGAAAAATACGCGGGGTTGGATTGCCCGGCTGGGGGCGTGGGGTAACCGTACCGATCTCAATAAAACCAAACCCCAGCGCAGCAAGCGCATCGACGTGCTCGCCATTCTTATCAAGGCCAGCCGCCAGTCCGATTGGATTAGGAAAATCAAGCCCCATGACCTTACGAGATTGGCAGGGAAATGAAGCACCATTCAGCAAACCCAGTTTTCTGGCTTTTTCAATCGCATTGAAAGTGACACAGTGAGCCGCCTCGGGATCCAGCTTGAAAAGCAACGGGCGAAGAAGCGTATAGAGCATGAGGTAGTTTATCCAGAAATGTGGCTTATCAATGCGCGTCAGACAGGACCGGTATTATTATATCGCTGCCAGCAACCATCACGCAGAATTTCTAATGGCTGAAAATTGGCTTTGTAGCGCATTTTCCGATTCTCCTTGATCCAGTAACCCAGATAAAGATAAGTCAGGCCAAGCTCCCGACACTGATGAATCTGCCATAAGATATTGTAAGTACCATAGCTTGCATTGGCCACCGCCGGATCAAAAAATGTGTATACCGATGACAATCCATCCGGCAATACATCGATAATGCTGACCATGCGCAACTGTTCCATTTCATGAAACTCGACAAGCCTGGAATTGACATTGCTTTGCAACAAAAAATTGCCATACTGTTCACGGCTGTCGTAATCCATGCCGCCACCGGAATGACGCTCTGCCAGATAGCGTTGATAGAGCGCATAATGTTCCTGTTTGTAATGCAGGCCATGCTGTCTGGCAATCAACGTCTGATGCTGTTTCCATGTGCGGCGTTGCGCTCTGTTAGGTACAAACGTATTGACATTGACCCGCGCCGGAATACATGCCTGGCAATGTGCACAGCAAGGGCGGTAAACATAATTCCCGCTGCGGCGAAAACCAGCTTGTATAAGCTTCCCGTAAACCTGTGTATCAACTGGATGCTCAGATAATACGACCTCGGAACGTGCAGATTGTTCAGGTAAATAACTACAGGGATAAGTATTCGTTGTATGACATTTAATCATGGGTGATCCCAGATTACTTAATCGGCCTATTATCAAATTCCCATTTATGACCGGGATTGGTGTTAATTATTGATGATTCCAGTATTTGAGTAAATTTCATTCTTGGAATTTCCCGTGCACCCAGCGATGCCAGATGTGCTGTTTTAACCTGACAGTCAATCACATTGAAATTCCAATCTTTCAGTTGCCTCACCAAATGAACAAAAGCAATCTTTGAAGCATCCGGCGCACGGGAAAACATGGATTCGCCAAAAAATACCCTGCCCAGTGCAATGCCATACAATCCGCCAACCAGCTGATCATCCATCCAGGTTTCGACTGAATGCGCCAATCCCATTTCATGCAGCGCCGTATAGGCTGCGATCATTTCCGGATGTATCCATGTACCGGGTTGCCCTTTGCGCGGCGCAGCACAGGCCTGCATCACCTGCATGAAATTATAGTCAGTACGGATTTCGTACTGTGCTCTTTTCAATACTTTTCGTAACGAGTGCGACACTTTAAGTTCATCTGGAAACAACACCATTCTTGGATTCGGACTCCACCATAAGATGGGATCCACTTCATTAAACCACGGAAAAATGCCTTTGCAGTAAGCTGAGACTAACCGCTGCGGAGAAAGATCACCTCCTGCTGCCAGCAAACCATTGGGTTCGGTCAGTGCAGCGTCTACCGGCAGAAATATAAAATCAGGCATCAACAGAAAAACCACAAAGATTTAAAAAATATTGATTGATATTAACTTGATTCAGATCAAAGTTTATATCGAAATAATTTTTTACCATGCTCAGGTAGTTGTCAGATTGGAACAATAGAATAAATAAAAAGGAGAGTCATATGAAATATTTTTTAAACAGAACGCGGCTGGCTTCCCGTGTTGCTGCAGGTTCGCTTTTTATAATAAGCGTGATGGCCGCACCTCATGCTTTAGCGCATGACGCCGCCGCACAGCGTATCAAACAATTAGAAGACAGGTTAAGAGCTATTCAGGTTGAACTGGAAAAAGTAAAGACTGAATCCTCTCAGGCAGTACAAAAAGTCAATACCATAGAACAAACGACAAACCAGACGGTTCAGAAAGTCAATACGATCCAGCAAAGCAATTCCGCGATGGAAACCCGTCTCGCGCCCGTAATGGATCAGGTTGAGAAAAAGCATCATATGCTGCACTTCCGGGGTGGTTTTACCCACGCGATGCAGAACCGGAATGGTTCCAGTATACAAAGTAATGTCGCGCCAATTGGTGCTCAGGATCAGGCTGGTAAAGATGGATGGTATGTGGGTGCAGGCCTTGATTGGAAGTTGACGGATAATGTATGGGGCGCTCTGCCGAAAACTTCTGTTTTTGCAGAATTGATGTTTGAGTACAAAAATTTTTCCAATAGTGTTCAGGGCAACGCACTGGCGAACATACCAACTATGTTAGTAGGTGCTCCACAGAATCCACGTAGCGTAACAGTCAGCCAGTTCACTTTAACCGCAGCCCCCAAAATCAAATTTTTCGAGGGTTCAAAGCTTAGACCATGGATTATTCCGATGGGTTTGGCACTTCATGTAATCAGCCCAACCTCTGAGTCCATTACATATTTAACACCAGGCGTTATGTTTGGTGCAGGTATCGATTACAACATCTGGAAAGACTTTTTTGTCGGCATTGATGGCCGTTATCAATTGACAGCCGGAAAATCAGATGGCGTTAAAATTGATGGCATGACAGCGGGCGGTTATATCGGTGTTAGCTTCTAAACTGTTCTAATCCAGCAATAAATCGGGATTTCATTTAGAAAAACCAAGACACAATATGATTCTTCCGAGCGTAAGATTTAGCATAAATACCGATTACTGGCTGTAAGTTGTACTGATGTTCATTTTTCGACAATAGAAAAATATGTATTTCTGACGAAGCCCTTGCACCCCATTCGCTACGATGGGGTGTTTTTTTAAGAAGAAGTTTGTTCCGAAAACCAGTCTGAGTACTTGCAGAAGTACTGTATTCCTTAGACCAAAAAAGAACCCCTGACGAGTACTCAGTCAAGAGTTCTTTTCATTCCCATGGATCAAGGCGGTCAGTTATTATTACCGGATTTAGCCAGCAACACATCCAGCATGCGCGTACTGAGAATGCGTTTCAGTGCGCCGAATAGATAGGTAGGAAATGTCACATAGTACCGCGGCTTTGGGTTCCTAGCCTCCAGCGCATGTATCACTCGTTTGAGAACAGCTTCAGGCGGCAATGTAAACGGAACAGCGGGGCCTTGCTTGTTAAGTCGTTTTAACACACCGCGGTATCGTTCGTGGTGAAAACTGTGTTCGACATCGATATACTTCTCCAAGGCTTTCACTGCATTCACGCGGAATTGGCTGGCAATCGGACCAGGTTCAATCAGGCTGACATGAATATTGCTGCCCCTTAACTCCAGGCGCAACGTATCGCTTAGCCCTTCAATCGCATACTTTGATGCGTTATAAGCTCCCCGGAAAGGCAAGGAAACAAAACCCAGTACTGAGCTGTTCTGAATAATTCGCCCATAACCTTGACGGCGCATAACCGGCACTGCAAGATTTGTCAGTTCCTGCCAGCCAAAAACATTGGTTTCAAATTGTGCACGCAAGGCATCCCGACTCAGATCTTCCACAGCACCGGGCAGTCCATATGCCCCATTGTTAAACAGGGCGTACAGCTCACCATCCGTGCGGCGCATGACTTCTTCGAAGGCGAAATTAATGGAGTTGGAGTCGGTCAAGTCCAGACGGAAACTTTCCAGCCCTTCAGCCAGCAGCATCTGGATACTTTCCCGTTTCCTTGCCGTGGCAAAAACACGATAACCTTGTTGATGCAAGGCCTTGGCAACACAGTAACCAATCCCGCTGGAACAGCCGGTTATTAATATCGTCTTTTTCATTTCATTTACTTTATCCATAAGTTTGTTCCGGCCATACCGGTTCCACGCTTGACAAGCTATCCGCCACACAGATAGCATCAATTCATTATATCCATCTTTCCGCAATAAAAATAACATACTCCCAATCCATTAATGGCAAAAATTCTTTTCAGGCTCAGCGATGTTTCAGTAGAGGAAGCCGATGATGTGCGCGAATTATTGGCCAGTCATGACATTGATTTTTATGAAACATCGGCAGGTAATTGGGGCGTATCGCTGCCGGCCATCTGGTTAAATGATGCGGATCAGTATCCCAGGGCGCGCTCATTGCTGGATGAATACCAGAACCAGCGCACGATCAGATTGCGGGAAGAGTATGCGCTGTTGAAAAAAGAAGGCAAGAATAAAACCTGGATTGACGCAATCAAACAAAACCCGCTACAAATTCTTTCTTACCTGGCAGTCTCGGCATTGGTGCTCTATCTATCGGCAAAACTGGTGATAGATCTGGGTAGTTGAATAGAAAACGCTCATTGAGCCAGGCATACGACTCGTTTACTGGTAAGTAATCAACAATCTCCTGTATGATTATTCGCTTAAAATCAGAAAAACAGTTTTCAGAACGAATGCGTTTCACCCCACATAGTTCACTATAAAACATTCTAAAAGGAGATAACCATGAAACACGCTTTAAAAACAATCGCTATCTTATTTGCTTTCACGCCGCTCACTGCATACAGCGGTGGAGATCCTGAGCACGTCAAGTTTCCTGAAGGTTATGAAAAAACCTTTACAAAATATGCAACAATCAATCGTGCCAACCAGAAGCAGGTAGCCAAGCTGTATGCCAATGAAGCGGCCATCTCCGGCTACAAGCAAGGTAAACAGGACACATCGGGCTCGGTTGTGATCATGGAAATTTATACGCCTAAAACAGATGCAGCTGGCAAACCCATTCCAGGCAGTGACGGGGTTTTTGAAATCGATTCCCTGTCAGCCGTGGCTGTCATGGAAAACAGGAAAGACTGGGATGCTGCTTATACAAAGGAAAACCGTACCGGCAACTGGGGATTTGCGGTTTATAACCCGGATGGTACTGCAAAAAGCAATGATCTGAATTGTGTGCAGTGCCATACTCCGCTGCAGGCACAGGATTACCTGTTCACTTATCAGAAGTTGGTTGATTTTGTAAAAAATCATTAAAACCATACCAGGCATCAAAGGGGCTTCTGAATTTCAGAGGCTCCTGAATATGTCCATAAATATCCGGAAGACAACCCGGCATTACCCATAAATCTAACAACCAGCAAACCAGCAGGAATCCTCTTGATTCCTGGCAACCAGATCCTTGCAGCCGACTAAACCGCAATATACGAATCTTCCAGCCTACACACCGGCGTAATTTATTCTCCATCCCTGATAGTTTTTACTACCAACTCTGGATACCGTGATAAATTATCGGTATTTTACAAGCCAAGCGTAAAAAATATAAATTTGGTATATGACTATATCGGGAGTTATGAATGAACGAATTTAAGGCTGAGTTTCTGAAGGTGTTTTCTTTTGATTTACTTAAAAATATCAGTTGGTTGGATATCGCATCGATTTTAGCACCCACCGTGGTTTTAATTTTTGTGCTATTTGGTATCAGTTTTTTCCTGAGAAGCAGAAACTGGAAAATTACAACCTATATCACCTGCACGATACTCACGTTAATCTTCTTGCCTTACGAATTATTTCGTCAGGCCACAGAAATCTCACGGGCTGAAGCAAACGTCAGTCAAGTACATCAAAGCCTGCAGGAATTATTAAACGCAGAAGAATACCGACACCTCAGCGACCTGGCCAATAAAGAAGTAGCAGCCGGTCTGCTGGATAAATTAATCAGCGGCCTCGATAAAACACAGAAGAAGGATTTGATTCTTATGTCATGGGTGATCGCCGAAAATGAGAAGAATTCATTAAATGAAATCGACAACAAGCAAAAATCACTGGTGGACGAAATCAAATCCAATCTGGATGAGACAAAAACTCAAATCATCGACTCCAGACCGCCTGTCGAAAAAATCTCCGACGATATCGTCAAACGCCTGGATGATGACATTAATCGCCTGGTCGAAAGCAAGCTGCAAGCATTTAAACAGGAATTAGACACATCGCTAGACAGTTTCCAGCAAGGTATCAATTCATTTGTTCAAACTGAATTGAATTCCTATGGAAAAAAACTATCGGCCATCACCCAACAAAATGTTGATGAGCTAAAAAACTACTCCAGCAAGGCTGAACAGGCTTTCGCTCAACAAGCCAGCAAAACAAACCAGGAATCCCTGAAAAAACTGGACGATACCAAAGAAAGCATTGATGGCATTGGTGCAGCCATTGAAAACATCAACATGAAAGAAGTGATCGCTCAAGTCAAACAACTCTCCAACGCCGTCAAACTTTCCCAGAAGAAGAATGACATACTATTTGAGTATAACGAATGTGTAAGATCAGCCGGACTGCTGGACTTGGCCGGGAAGGAAGATCATTGCCGGAATATACGCAATCAGGAATTAAGCAACTTGAAATAATCTGTTACTCGATCCGTTCATCATCTTTGAACTTATCCGACAACTGGTTGTATTACAACAGGTAGTTGTCAGATCAAGATGGGCCTATCGCACGATCAAGTCAATACTCATGGGAATACACTCAGATATTAGGAAAAATCATGGGCCACGTAACTGAACTTGTAGGTCGTGGACTAGCGCGGTTTTTAACGAAACCAGTTCGACAAAATATTCAGGTTGCAACGATCAGTCAGGAACGACTCTTAACAAATTTACAGCCCGCAGATGTGCTCCTGGTTGAAGGTAATACCCGTGTCAGTGTTGCCATCAAATATCTCACGCAATCAACTTGGTCACACGCAGCACTGTACATCGGCGACGCACTTCCTTCCAGCACATCCTGGCAGCTACCCCAGGTATTGGTTGAAGCTGATCTGCAGGAAGGTGTGCGTGCAGTGACACTCGCACATTATGCACAAATGCACACCCGGATCTGCCGGCCTATTGGCTTGAGCGATGAAGATCGTAAACGTGTTGTGGATTATGTTATTGCACGCATCGGCCAACAGTACGATCTCAAGCATATTTTTGATCTCATTCGATATCTTCTTCCCACAGCACCCGTTCCAACGAGATTCCGTAGACGCCTGCTGGCGCTTGGCAGCGGAGATCCGACTCGTGCAATCTGCTCTACGCTGATTGCACAGGCTTTTGAGTCGGTGCTCTACCCGATATTGCCGGAAATTGAGAGAGCCTGGTCAGATGATCCGATGCACGCTGATTGTTATGCCGAAATCTACCGCATCCGCCATCATAGTTTGTATACACCACGTGATTTCGATATATCGCCCTTCTTTGATATTATCAAACCAACCATCGAGAATGGCTTTGACTACCACTCATTGGCTTGGAATAATGCTTTACAAGAACCAGAACAAACTCAATCCAGGCCAACGGAATAAATACTTATTAGAATTCTTGCTCCTGAACTTATAGACCAACACTCTGCTCTGTAAGTATTCTTGAATCATAGGAAAATGAATTGTCACATCTTAAATAATCGTCGAAAAGCTTTATGCCATGCACGCGCGTAACCCAGGAAAAGAAAATGCTGTGAATGCGACTATTAGATAAGCTCTATAAACTCTACCCCGCTTTTCTGAAGCCCCATGAGATCTATGTTTGTTGCATTTACCTCAGAGTTAGCTGCAAGTTCCAGCATCTGCGCTTGAGTATACGGCCCACCGGGTCCAGCGTTATCCACCAGTAGCCCTACATAAAAATCATGTTCTGCAGGCGAGGGAGCTACACCAAACACATTCTGGTAGACCGTATCCACAAAATCCTCGTTGGTGAGGTCACCCATCACGCCAATCACGAGTTGAGCAACTTCGAGCATGCTTTGCCCTGAGTCAAACAGATTTAGCCCGATGCGAACATAATCTGGATGCTGTTGAATGGTAGGCGTATCGAATGCCGCACCGATGATTCGGACTGTATTACCGGCTGCCTGCCCGGTATCGAGATCAATAGCAATATTTTTATCTGCAAATCGAAAACGTTCGATACCAGACAGCGTATCGTTACCATCCGGTCCGGAAACGCTGAGACCGGAAGCGGTTCCAGAAACCGAGTAGCTCGCACGACTGCCGCTATAGATCGCAGTATCGGCACCCAAACCACCGTTCAGCACGTCATTGCCTGCTTCACCAATCAACGTATCCTGACCGCCGGCAGCCAGGATCATGTCATCTTCAGCCGTACCTATCAAATCGTCCGGTCCATCTGTCCCTGAGATCACGTTACTCTGTACTGTACCAATGTTCCCTGCAAAATTTGTGGGGGAATTAATTCCAGTGGAGCCATCACGGTTAAGTGACAGCGTGCCATCAATCGGTAATGCAGCATAAGTTATCGTGCCCCCAAGCATTCCGGGAAAACTCACGGTTCCGTTGACGGTAAACAAGAATCCATTTGGAATGATGTAATCAGGCGCAACAATACCCAGATCCGCGAATCCCTGAGTCGCAACCAATACCGACCTACCGCCAGTCGCCTGGTTGGGCAGATTAGAACTAAAACTGTAAGTGTTAGTAGTGACACCATTGTCCGAGGTTATAGAGTGTCCCACCCATTCTTCCTGCTCATCGGCATCCCCTACAAACTCGATGAATTGAATAGCTCCATTAGCATTCGAATATACTTCGTTAATGTGAAATACGTGAAATGTCATTTTTATCTCCTTAAATCATATGATTGCTCTGCTCCTCCGCTTGTCAGATCTCTAACTGTCTACGAAATAACAAATAATTTATTCAAGGTAGTCCCGATTAGGCTCTATTACCACTCCTCACCAAACATGTTTTAAAAACACACACCAAACACGCTAATTCAGCAGCTCCAGGAATCTCTACCGAGTATGACGCTCATTTTTCTGTCGAATACAAATAACATACTCTCAAAAATATTAATGTATTCTTCCCATTAATGAAAGTGTTTTGGTTAAACTCTTCATCGGTTAGACGGCGTTACAAATCAGCATTACTTAGTGCAATTAATGTGCTTTCTGATGTAGCGCATATTTTTCTTTTTTACTGTTGATCTAAATTAACAGTAAGCACCAAACAAGTAGTACACAGAGGGAAAGAACCTATGGATAATTTCAACAACCCAGCCCGCATTACGCCAGCTGTGGCAGAAATAATCCTTATCTTCAGCATATTGTTTCTGACCAGCTGCAACGTGATGGAAACTAGATCAACTGTACCAATAGATATTACTGCGGCGACCTGCCAGGCTTTATATCAAGAAGTTGATACTGTAATTGATGATGCAGGCGTGCGCGATTACGGTTCATCACTGGTTCAGGGGTTTCCTTACCTCCGCACGACACGCCTGCTGGCTTCATTCAACCATGAATTAAATGATGAGTCACCGCAGTGGTCCGCATGGATCAATCACATGGCTGATCTTGACGCTCAGGCGCGCGCATTAGAGGTGCACAATCTACCTTCTCCAGTGAGAGATCGGCAAAAAGATACCCTGTTTGATGAACTCAAGAAGTGTCGTGATCTATTGATAATGATCGATCTCAAGAAACCGGAGCATCGTACGCATCTGCGCAATGTCGCCCAAGTTCCGGATGATTATGTCACTTGGTGGCAGGTAGCTGGTCTTTATCCGCTCACCGCACCCATTATTGCTGCCGGAATATCGGCATGGCATGACAAAACACGTGATATCTTCGCCATGCCCCTGGCATCATTGCCTGTTACAGGCAGGCTGATACGTTGGATACCGACCTCCTCAGCAATAACTACAGTGACGGATGTTTCATTACCTGATAAATCCCTCAATACCCGGCAGATCAGTGAAATCCTGCACCGTTCGCGTGATCCGCTGGGAATTCCATCACCAACGGCTGTTGAACTGGATCAGCTTTTCGAAATGTTTGCACCGGTATGGGAAGTGGATGTAGTGGATGAGAATGATCGCATCGGCAGGGTACATTGGGAGAACGGACCAACAATAAACATCATTCAGCCCACAATTTATCGCAAGGTTTCACACACCCGGTTTGACGGCCAGGTGTTGCTTCAGCTTAATTACATCATCTGGTTTCGAGCACGGCCGGGAAGTGACATTTATGCCGGTCAACTCGACGGCATCAACTGGCGGGTAACTTTAGGACCTGATGGCAAGCCATGGCTTTACGATGCCATCCATAACTGCGGTTGCTACCACGAATTCTTCCCGAGTCATCAGCTGCGCTTGCGTAAAGATCCTCCTGCTGCCTATTTTGAATCGCCACTGCTACCGCAACTGGCACCCGAGCAACAGCCGCTAGTGCTGCGCATTGCTCACCATACCCATTTTATCCAACGGATTTACCATGATACCTCGCCGAACGATGAGTCACCGGCGGTACAGGCAAGCCAACCGATGAGTTGGGAGGATTATGATGTATTACGCTCTCTGCCTTCTGCGGAAGGATACCGCAGCTTGTTCGGCAAATATGGACTGGTCACCGGAACGGAACGGTCCGAACGTTTTCTTCTATGGCCCATGGGTATCCGTTCGCCAGGCGCAATGCGCCAATGGGGTCGTCATTCCACCGCTTTTAACGGGCGGCGTCACTTTGACGATGCTTTTCTCATTGAATCGCTATTTGAGAGGGCACAATAAAGTATGCAGAAATTGTTATTTTGGGCAGCAATCTGTCTGCCGACCCTATCATGGGCAGGAGATGAGCATGTCGATATTGCCCGCTTTTCACAAGGCGATTTAAACGGCTGGCAGAAAAAGTCTTTTGCTGGCGAAACCCGCTATTCTCTGGAAAACTCGGATGGACAACTTGCCTTGCGCGCTGATAGCAGCGCTGCTGCTTCAGGGCGTTATCGCGAGGTAAATATCGATCTTAACAAAACTCCCATACTTAACTGGGCATGGAAGGTTGATAGCATATTGGCCGGTAACGATGAACGTACCCGCGCGGGTGATGATTATCCGGCCCGGGTTTATGTGGTATTTTCCGGTGGCGCGATGTTCTGGCGCACGCGCGCCATCAATTACGTGTGGTCAAACAAGCAGCCGATTGACAGTCGTTGGCCCAATGCTTTTACCGATCACGCGCACATGATTGCGGTAGAATCAGGCTCTAACCGGGTTGGCCAATGGGTCAGTGAACATCGGGATGTACGCGCCGATTACCGGCGTGCATTCGGTGAAGAACCAGGCCGTGTTGATGCCGTGGCGATCATGACCGATACGGACAACACGGGTGCGGTTGCTACCGCATGGTATGGTGATATCTGGTTTACTGCAAAATAACCAGGCACTTTAATTCCTTGCTACATCAACTGGTTATTTATACTTGTAAAATTGTAAACCGGCATTATTCTGACCCATTCTAATTCAGCTGATACGTGAGTAGTGCACGGGCATTGATAAAGGCATCATTCTGACTGGAAGTCTCCGGAGGACGTGTCACCCATAGCGGACTATAAAACATTCCCACACTCAGCATGAGCTTGTTGGCCAAGGGATAAGTAACGCCGGCACTGGCTGAAAACGTCCAGGTTTTGGCCTCTAGGTGAGTACGATCGAGAATGCCGAACGTCTGGGCGTTGACATGGACTTGTGCATCAAGAAAGTTTCCCGCTACGGCAATATAAGGAGTTAATCCTCCTAATTGTTCGATGCGGTATGCGCCGCTGAGTTCGAGTCCTGCATAGCGTTGGATCGACTTATCCGCCGATTTCTTCTCACAACCGTAGAAGTTCTCTGGGGAACCCGGCGGGAATCTGGCAACCTCGCCGGGGCAGGTAAATGCGCCTTCTACGTTACCAATCTGTCCGTACAGCCGCATGCCGATAGTCCAGGCATCACGCTCATACAAGGGCCGTTCCAGTGCGAATGCAAAGAGGTTGGGTTTGATCCCGAAAATTCTGATGGGCGGCACATAGGACAAGGTCAAGGCAAATCGCCACGGAAGTCCGAAGGTGATGCGTGGCCGGCCAAAAATAGGTGCTTTGTTCAGATCTTCTTCCTTCGTACCATTAAAACCAACCCGTCGTTGTTCGGAGCTGAGCTGGGGAACCCAGTCCAGTTCGGCGCCAACCTCGACCGAGCCCAGCGCTCTGCTGCGCGGCGCACTGAATCCGGAAAGGAGTGTGGCGGACGTGAAATAATTCATCGCCCATGCTTCGGGACGATCGGAATGAAGAAACTCGGTCT
>JBBTCY010000108.1:0-4689 GCA_038043005.1 Pseudomonadota bacterium | reverse complement strand
GTCATTGAGCGCATGAGCCAGATGATTGACAGCACGGTGATGCATGCACTGCTGCGCCAGCCGGATGTCGATCTGAGCAATGAGGGTAATGCCATCAGCAGCGCATCCCGATTGGCCTCCCGTGTCAAAAACATAGAAATTGCTGCCGAATACGATGACGTGCATGAACGTTATCGACTGAAAATAATGCGCATGTCCCATGGAAATGTGCATACAAGCTACCTTGATCAGGATTTTCTGCAAAGTGGAGATTACGCACAGATTCAAAAAACTTCCCAGGTATTTGATGGCTTATTGGGACTCGGTGCATATATAAAGCGCGGTGAAAAAAAACAGGCCATCGGTGACTTTAAACACGCGCTGGAATGGATACTGGAAGAAGCCAAAAAAGGCTTGAATGTGCAGCGCTATAAGGGTTTGGGCGAAATGAACCCAAGTCAGCTCTGGGAAACAACCATGGACCCGCAAAACCGCCGCCTGCTTCGCGCCCACATTGAGGACAGCATACTGACCGATGAAATCTTCACTACGCTGATGGGTGATGTGGTAGAACCGCGGCGTGCGTTTATTGAGAAGAATGCGCTCAGGGCGACGAATATTGATATTTAGGTTAAAACAATGTTGCCACTAGACTGGAATACTGTTTTATCTACATTTGTAGGTGCATTCTTGGCAAGCGGGTACGGGATATTTATTTGAACGTCGTCGTGAAAGTACTCGAATGGCACAAGCTCAGCAACTTCTAAAGATTGCAATTGCTGATGATCTAAAATATGCGGTAACGTTGTATGACAAAGTTGCAGAAGAATGGGAAAAAACTAAAACTGTGTGGTTTGCTACGCTAAATGAAATCCGGGAATCACGCTTTGCTTATCAGAATAATAAAGATTGGATACATGTTTTTGAGAATCCGGACCTTCGTCGTAGAATTTTTCGTTACTACCTTCAAAGCGCTGAGCGTATAAACAACTTGGAGTACCAGCAACGCCGCAAATATGAAATAGAAAGCCGTTTGAACGATACAATTCGTGACATAAAACAAAAAGATTCTTCCCTTAAGCACGAAGATGCTGGAAGGGTAGCACTTGGTTATATGGAAAACGAAAATCGCGAATATGAAAATTTACTAAAATCAATTCCAGAATCTATCGGAAAGCTTTCCGATTTTAAGCGCGAGGCTCAAGAGATAACCAAAATTCTTGGGACTATCAATTGAGCCACACAATAAGATATTTTGAAAGCTAGCAATTATAAGAAAGTACTAAGCCGCTGCCCGTGAAGCCCGCTTACGTTCATGCTCCAATAAATAACGCTTGCGGATACGGATTGTTTTGGGGGTAATTTCCACCAGTTCGTCATCGGCAATAAATTCGACGGCTGATTCCAGTGTCAATTGAATCGGTGGTGTTAATGTCACCGCCTCATCGGTACCGGAGGCACGAATATTGGTCAGTTGCTTGCCTTTGATGGGATTGACCACCAGATCATTGTCGCGGGTATGGATACCGATCACCATGCCTTCATACAGACGGTCACCCGGACTGACGAACATGCGGCCTCGCTCCTGCAGTTTCCACAGGGCATAAGCCACCGCTTCACCTTTTTCGGCAGAGATCAGTACGCCATTTCTGCGTGCTGGGATTTCAGGGCGCATCGGGGCAAATTCATCGAACACATGGCTCATCAAACCAGTGCCACGAGTCATGGTCATGAATTCGGACTGAAAACCGATCAAGCCGCGTGCAGGAATCCGATAATCCAGCCTGACGCGTCCTTTTGCATCCGATACCATATCCAGTAAATCGCCACGGCGTGCACCCAGAGCTTCCATAACGGCGCCCTGATTGGCTTCTTCAACGTCGACTGTCAACATTTCAAAAGGCTCGCACTTAACGCCGTCGATTTCACGGATCACAACGTGCGGACGGGATACGGCGAGCTCATAGCCTTCGCGGCGCATATTCTCCAGCAAAATGGTCAGGTGTAATTCGCCGCGTCCGGAAATCAGGAATGAGTCGGTTTCATTCGTTTCTTCCAGCTTCATCGCGACATTGATTAGCAACTCTTTTTCCAGGCGTTCGCGCAGCTGGCGACTGGTGACAAATTTACCTTCCTGTCCGGCAAACGGAGAGGTATTAACCTGGAAAGTCATGGTCAGCGTGGGTTCATCCACCGCATGAATCGGTAACGCTTCAGGTTTGTCGATGTCGGCCAGCGTGGTGCCAATACTGAGATCTTCCACGCCATTGATCAGCACGATATCACCCGCTAGGGCTTCTTTCATTTGAATCCGCTCCAGACCCTGGAAGCCGAGCACCTGATTGACTTTCGCTTTTTTAGGAGGTTTGTCGCCCATCAGTACCATGACTTCCTGGCCCGGTCTCAATTTTCCGCGGCTGATACGTCCAATGCCGATACGGCCGACGAAGCTGGAATAATCCAGTGCGCTGATCTGCAGTTGCAGCGGTTCTTCCGGGTTGCCTTCAGGCGCATGAACATGTTTGATGATCGTGTCAAACAGGGGGCGCATGTTATCGTTTGGTTTTTCAAGATCAAGCGTGGCAAAGCCATTTAAAGCGGAGGCATAGACGACCGGAAAATCAAGTTGTTCATCACTGGCACCCAGCTTGTCGAACAGATCAAATGTCTGATCGACGACCCAGCCAGCACGGGCGCCTGGCCGGTCAATCTTGTTGATCACGACAATCGGGCATAAACCCAGAGCCAGCGCCTTTTTAGTGACAAAACGGGTTTGCGGCATGGGGCCTTCAACCGCATCAACCAGCAGCAATACGCCATCGACCATCGATAATACGCGTTCGACCTCGCCGCCAAAGTCAGCATGACCGGGGGTGTCGACAATGTTGATATGGATGCCTTCATAATCAATGGCACAATTTTTAGCCAGAATGGTAATGCCGCGTTCGCGCTCAATATCATTGGAGTCCATCACCCGTTCGGAAATTTGCTGGTGTGCGGCAAAGGTGCCGGCTTGGTGCAGTAGCTTGTCAACCATTGTCGTTTTGCCATGGTCGACGTGAGCAATGATGGCGATATTGCGGATAGGGCGAGACATAAATAATTCCTCAAAAATAAGCTGTTAGTTGTTGCGGCGGGGGCAACATTATAACAGTCGACTGATAATATAGCCAATTACTCTGAAATCTGTTATGGCTATTCGTTAAAAGCGGTGGATGCGAAGATTTCCAAAAGAGGGTTTGGACGTTTAGCTTTTCATTTCAATTTCAGTATATAAATTCTAGTGATTCTGTGGATTCATAGTTACTGATAAATAATATTATGATGCAAGATCCACCCGTCCACATGAATGCCGATAGGATCGCGATGCGTCCAATGAACGATACCGCCTTTATTATTCCATTCATATTCACCAAAGAATTCAATTTGATCATTTAAAGCTAATTCATTAATCCGGGGAGATAGATCGATATTGTGTGAAATAAGCAGGGTTTGCTTTGAACTTAGTTCAATGATAAACCGTTGATGGCGGCCGCCGGTAAGATCATCAGCCAATATGGAGGTAACAACAGCGGTACCATAAACTTGTACATTACTCTGGCCATCTGTAAATAATTTGGCCAGTAACGCATCGCTATTGGGTTCCAATTCAATATGATCTGAAATTACGCCTGCGCTTAACAATCCATTAAAGATATCGCCATAAACGTAAATATTTTCACCGCTGGTTCCAATATAAATTCCAGTATCAGGATAATAGCGTACCAAATAATTATTTAAGCCAGTCGTCGTCATTCCAGCAGGGCTAAAAAATTCCGGATAAGATTTTTCAGCAAAGTCAAAAAGTTTATTACTGTTAATTAGAAAGTTCTCAGAAAAAGATATTGTTGGGATTAATACCAAAAGCAGAAAAATAAATCTCATAAAATAAATGTGACTCATAGTAATCAAAGGCATATTTTTATCAAAGAGAAAATATGTAAAAGATTCAATATAGTTGTTACGGCAGGATTTTATGATTCTGTATTTTTACTGTAAAGCGAAGAATGTTTTATCGGCAACAACTTTAATCCTGCTCCCTATCCACGCCTGACATGAGGAACTTGAGTGCCAGTACAATAAAAAAAGGAATGGCGCTTAATCCGGTAACAAGATAGTGTTCGGATGTAAATTGATCCCCTTCGTCCATGATGATATAGGCTGCAAATATAATAATAGGAAATATAATCGCAAGAATCTGTACTAACCCAAATAATCGTTTCATCAGTTGGTGCCCCCCTTATCTTAAAAAAGACATTCTCCTTAACATGGCATGTTGAACGCAAGTTAATTTACTAAGTGTGGTTAAATCTGTGAATGCAGTGACATCAGTGAATTTATGGCATAACCGGGTTAAAATGGAATTTTTTCACAGCAGCCTGGCCTTATAATTAAAACCTTGAGTTGTGATGGAACCTATTCTTGTCATTACCAATTTTCCGGATAAAGACGGTGCACTGGCACTGGCGCAGCAGTTGATCGATTTACGGCTAGCGGCTTGTGTCAACGTGCTGGGCGGTTGCACTTCAATTTACCGTTGGCAGGGCGACATAGAGTCTGCTGACGAGATACCTGTTTTTATTAAAACACAGCGACAGAATTATCATCGAATCGAGCAGGCGATCATGCAGTTGCATCCTTATGAACTGCCGGAAATAATAGTTGTCCCTA
>JBBTCY010000107.1:0-6587 GCA_038043005.1 Pseudomonadota bacterium | reverse complement strand
GGTGAAGTGTTAGGCATTATCGGCCCCAGCGGATCCGGAAAATCAACATTGGCCCGTCTGCTGGTCGGCGTATGGCCGGCGGCAGCCGGAAAAGTACGCCTGGATGGCGCGGATGTTTATTTATGGAATAAGGATGAACTCGGTTCTCATCTGGGCTATCTGCCGCAGGATATCGAGTTATTCAGCGGTACGGTTTCCGAAAATATTGCACGCTTTGGTGATATCAATGCCGACAAGATCATTCTGGCTGCAAAACGTGCCGGCATTCACGAAATGGTTCTGAATATGTCGGAAGGCTACGACACGCAACTGGGCGATGGCGGCACGGGTCTTTCTGGCGGACAAAAACAGCGGCTCGGTCTGGCGCGTGCCATGTATGATGATCCGTCATTAATTGTTCTGGATGAACCCAATTCCAATCTCGATGATGTCGGTGAACAGGCATTGCTGGCAGCGCTGATCGATCTCCGTAAACGCGGGAAAACTATTGTATTGATTACACACCGCACTAGTGTCATCAGCGTAACCAACAAAATATTGCTACTGCAGGATGGGGTGGCTAAAATGTTTGGCCCGACCGATCAGGTACTCGCCGCATTAACGCAACAACAGCAGCAGGCACAACAGGCGCTCTTGCAGCAACAGCAGGCTAAAAAAGAAGCGGCCCAGAATCAGACAGCAACACAGACAGTCAATGTAGTTAACCCGGAAGCTTAAACAGTGACTGCACCACGCATTACAAATAGAAAAAGCGGATCATTAACCGAGAATAATCATGAAGCTTGTCGCTGAAGAAAATAAGTTGCCCATCGAGAGTACTGCCGTCGATTTATCATCAGTGGTTAAAACAGATGAAACCATCCATACCAGAATGGGCTGGTGGATCGTTCTGGCCGGCGTAGGGGGATTCATGTTATGGGCATTTATTGCGCCCCTGGATAAAGGAGTTCCCTTATCCGGCACAGTAACGGTCGCCAGCCATCGCAAGGCTGTGCAGCACCAGACCGGTGGCATCATTGACAGCATTCTGGTTAAGGAAGGTGATCTCGTTAAAGCAGGTCAGGTACTGGTGCAAATGAATGATGTTCAAGTGAAGGCACAGGCCGAGATAACCCGCAGCCAATTGTATACTGCCCGCGCCGTCGAAGCGCGTCTGTTAGCGGAACGGGATGGGAAAACCGAGATTGATTTTCCTCCGACATTGTTAGCCAGTCAGAATGATCCCCGTGTTGCCAATAATCTCATCATCCAGAGCCAGCTATTTACATCACGCAAACTCGCTCTACAGCATGAAATCGCGGCACTGGACGAGAATGTGGCCGGCTTAAACAATCAACTGCAGGGCGTTGAAGCATCCCGATCCAGCAAGAAACAGCAACTGGTATTTCTGGAGGAGCAACTCAATAATGTACGGGAGCTATCAAACGATGGTTTCGTGCCGCGCAATCGCGTTCTGGATCTTGAACGCACGTATACTCAATTATCCGGGGAAGTTTCTACTGATACCGGCAATATCGGCCGAATCCAGCGTCAGATTTCCGAGTTGAAACAGCGTCGTATTCAGCGGCAGCAGGAACACCAGAAAGAAATCCGCCAGCAACTGTCCGACATACAACGCGAAGCCGATGCACTCAATAGCCGCTTGATCGGACAGGACTTCGAACTGGCCAATGTGCAGGTCAAGGCGCCGGTTGATGGCATTGTAGTCGGTATTGACGTATTTACCCACGGAGGAGTTATCGGGCCAGGATTCCGGCTCATGGACATTGTTCCCAGTGAAGACCAGTTGGATATCATGGGGCAGGTACCGGTTCACCTGATTGACAAAGTCCATAGCGGCCTTCCTGTCGACTTGATTTTCTCGGCGTTCAATCAAAACAAAACGCCCAATATACCGGGTGTCGTCACGCAGGTATCCGCCGATCGATTGACCGATGAGCGGACCGGGCTTCCTTACTACAATTTAAAGGCCAAAGTGACGCCAGAAGGAATGAAATTACTGGCTGACCATCAGGTACGCGCCGGCATGCCGGTAGAAATTTTTATTAAAACAGGAGAACGGTCATTAATGAACTATTTGTTCAAACCTATTCTTGATCGCCTTCATTCTTCCATGAGCGAGGAATAATCATGATGCCAACACCTCGTCACAAGATTTCCCTTCTCGTATTCATCGCCGTCTTCTGTCAGGCCGGCTATGCGCATGCGCTGAGCCTGCTGGATGCATATGAGGCAGCGCTGGAACATGACCCTGTCTATCGCGCGGCCGTTCATGAGAATGAAGCGGGGCAACAGGCGGAAGCCATCGGGCTTGCGGGTCTACTGCCTAATCTGGCTTTTACGCACAACCAGAATAAAAACGCGGGGGTGCAGGATAGAGGATTGGGTGCTGGCATGGAATCACTGAATTTTGAAGGCCAGGTTACAAGCCTGACTCTGCGTCAACCGCTGCTTAATCTGGAAGCTGTTGCCGGCTACAACCAGGGCAAGGCAAAAGCCAATTCCAGCAGCGCACGGTTTACCGGTCATAGCCAACAGCTTGTGGTCCGCCTGGTAGAAGCTTACGTCGACACATTGCTGGCTCAGGATCGCTTGAAACTGGCCGGAAAACAGAAAGATTCCCTTGCGGAACTGAAGCAGGTCAATGAGCATATGTTGAGGAAAGGTGAGGGTACGACAACCGATGTGCTGGAAACGCAATCCAAATATGCACTGGCACAGGCACGCGTCATTGAAGCCCAGGATGAACTGGAAGTTGCGCAACTTAAACTTGAAGCAATCATCGGAAAGAAGATATCGCATCTGGATCGCCTGTCTGATCAATTCAGCGCCATGGCCATCCAGATACCGGATTACGATAGCTGGTATGCTTTAGCGCTTGAGCGCAATGCTGAACTTGTCACACAGCGTCACAATGTGTCATCCGGCAAGGAAGAAATCAAAAAAAGTCAGGCGGGTCATGTTCCTCGCATTGATCTGGTTGGCAGCCTGACGAGAAATAGTCGAGGATCTTTTATCACACAGAACCAGGAATTCCAGTTCGGGTCAATCGGTGTCGAAGTGAATGTTCCTCTCTATGCAGGCGGGCGCGTCAATGCCGTGACCGCTCAGGCGAAGGCAAACCACGCACGGGCTGAGGCAGATCTGGATGCCGCAACAGACAAGGTACTGGTCGAACTGCGCAAGCAGTATAAGCTGCTGATCAGCAGTATTAAGAGAATAGAATCGCTCCAGCTGGCTGTTGAATCAGCAAACCTGTTAGTCCATGCCACAGAAAAAAGCATCCGGGGAGGCATACGGATTAATCTGGATCTATTGGATGCCCAGCAACAGCTCTTTACAGTACAACGGGATCTGGCAGAAGCGCGATACAACCATCTGCTGGCCTATCTCCGTTTACAGCTTGCTGCCGGCACACTGGTGCTGGAAGACTTACGCAAGATTGCCGGTTTTTTCAGCGCCCATCGTTAACTTCCGGCTATTCAGTGCTGACTGGTTGATAGCGCATTTTTCAATGCTGTTTGATAAGCAAGTTTTGCGGTACCCGCAATAGCCAGCCTTGCTTTCAGTTGTACTATTTCATTTTCCACAAACTTGAGATTGGTGATCTGCATCTTTGCTTCATCGCTTAGCGACGACCATGAATACTCAGTACCATCAATCGTTATTGTTCTGTCACGGTCAGTCATTATTGTCTCTACTCTTCAGATGGTGTAATGTTTTTGCTAAGCAGCAGTAGCTAACTGAAGTAAATGGATTTCGTAGCCAATCAATAGACTATACCCTGCCAGTATCATATATTTGAGATGCTTCACGCGTATTCGGCGAGTCAAGTGAACATTATGATGAATCACCAGCAGTACAAGCGCCAATGCCGTCAGTGCAAATTTAACACCGATAAACTTTTCCACACTGTCTTCAATCAGAACAGACATAAACCAGTTCAGTTCTTCTCCGCCATGGGCCAGGATATTCAATGTAAAAAAAGCATCCATGGTACTCAGCAAGAGAATACCGATTGCACAGACCATCAGATGATTTTCATAATAATCAACGTAATTTGGTTTTCTTGGAGTGATCCTGCGCTCGCCTGTTCTTCTACCTGCTTTAATTCCCAAATGGAATGCACAGAAGAATGGCATGTTCTGGCGACGATCCTGATATCGATAGTCGTTCGCTATCGTTATATTTTTCATAAGGCAGCCCTCTAAAAATTTTTTTAGCACAAGTTTTCCGTAGAAAACTTTTTATAATGAATTATCTATACCGAAGTGTAATTCGACTCTCGTAAAATTGCAATCAATCTAGAAAAACCATAAAACTATAAATACCCATATAAATCATGGCAATAAAAGACTAATCAAGAATCATTCTCACTCTTTTCTCATATAAAGCCAATAAAAGTATCTGTTTTTATAAAATAGCCGGCGCATCAATACCGCTATTATTCCGATACCATCCAGAAATTATTTAACTCATAACAATCTGATTGAATACTGCGGCACAGATAAGTTGTATCGATAACTTGATTCCGTGTCAGCAATAAAAATATCCATTTTTATTAAATATTTAAACTTATACAATGGTTGAGTTAATCTACGAGAAGAATCGCTTACTAGAACGTGAACTGGATAATCTGCTCAGACAGGCGAGAGCCAATGAGAAGAAACAGGAATTATACGAAACCTTCGGCTTTGAAATAATCGGCGCCAACACACCCAGACAATTGCGCGATCTGCTGTTATCTCAGACCATCTCGCGTTTCCAGCTTCAGGATGTCGTGTTATGCCTGATTGATCACCACAAGGACACTGAACGTCTGTTTTTTGATCACGACGAAAATGCCCGCCTGACTTTTGAGAACAGGCTGCTTATTCTTGATACCCATAAAGATGCAAAAATCATCGAGTCTTTAGTCGACTACCCCATGCTGGGTTCTGAAGTATTCAGAAAATATCCCTGGATGATCTCCAATCTCAAGACGCGGGATCAGATCAGAAGTGCCGCATTCCTGCCGCTACTGCGCAATAACCGGATAATCGGTTCATTATTATTACTCAGTCAGGATAGCACCCGCTACCAGCAAGGCGTCGGCACATTGTTTCTGCAAAAGCTCTCGGCCATGACGGCTGTTGCCGTAGAGAACTGCCTCAATCAGCAGCGGATCAAGGAAATCAGTTATCAGGATGTGCTGACACAAGCGTATAACCGCCGCTATTTCGACTTACGCTTCAAGGATGAAATTGCCCGATGCATTCGCTGGGATGATGACCTGATCTGCATGTTTCTTGATGTGGATCACTTCAAAAAGGTCAATGACAGCTATGGGCATCAAACTGGCGATCTGGTACTGAGACGCATGGTCAGTCTGATTAAAGAGCAAGTCCGCGCCTGTGATATCGTGGCGCGTTATGGTGGCGAAGAATTCGTTGTGGCGCTGCCCACAACAACAGTGCAAGCCGCCTATGAAATAGCGGAGCGTCTGCGCCAGGCAATCTGTTCCACCACGCTCAGTTTTTATGACAAATCCTTTAACGTATCTGTCTCGATCGGCATGTCTCATCTAAAAAGCCTGTCAATCGCCCAGCACCACGATACCGAGCTCATCTGCACAACCCTGCTTGATCAGGCTGACAAAGCCTTGTACATCGCTAAAGAAAGTGGCAGAAACCAGGTATCCGTTTATAAGAATCAGCAATCGGTGAATCGCAGCCTGTTCGCTGATTAAGCACTTCCATGCAGCGCTTTGTCAATTGCCGCATCAATTATCCCTATAATACCCCCGCGCAGATTACTGCTGACCTATCTATCCAGTTCTGCATGCTGCACATCACAAAATGCATGCATACTTATCATTACACGGTTATCATCAGATAAATCTTTTCCCACTCCGTATCCTTAGAACCTGAACACCATGCAATCCGGTTTAAATCCCTTGCTTCACATAACCCGCTTAAAATGGGTTTCTGTTTTTATCATCACACTACTCGCTGCTCCGATCGCACACGCGACAGAACCCTTGAATATCAAGCCGCATGAAGCGCCCGATACCTGTAATACAGATATAGCCCAGATCAGAGTCACCGTGAATGGCGTGGGTTCTGGCGGTATCTTGAATGTCAGTCTGTATGATGACCCGGATAATTTTCTGCTCAAAAAAGGCCGCAAGCGTACCGTGCGCATTCCAGCGACCAAGGGGCAACAACGGATCTGCATCAATATCGAACAACCTGGCACTTATGCGGTGGCCGCCTATCACGATATTGATGCAAACCGTAAACTGAAGATAGGCTGGAATATGTTGCCTGGCGAGCCTTTCGGCTTATCGAACAACCCGGATCAACAGACGGGCTTCCCGGAATTCAGCGAATCCGCATTCACAACCGGCAATCTGGGCGCGGATATTGTGATTGACCTCAAGCAGCCTCCGGCCCATCAGGCCATCAAGCAGTAAACCATGCGATTGCTGTTCAGTTTGCTTCTGATTCCGGTTGTTGCATATCTGACAGTAGTTCTGCTGGTGTACTTTGGTCAATCCCGGTTGATTTATTTTCCGGAGGCGGCGCCGGAAATCACAAATACGCCGA
>JBBTCY010000106.1:0-3801 GCA_038043005.1 Pseudomonadota bacterium | reverse complement strand
TTAATTCATTAACACCTCACTCTCAGGTACTATAGGCCTTCTGATCACACGCCACCCAAGATTGAACTTAATCCAGCAACCATACCAAATGTCCATTTCCAGTACCCAACGCATTGTTATCACCGTCAGCCTGATTATTTCGATTGTCGCCTACTGGTATGTCACCAATACCAATGAATCGAAAGATGACCGGTATCGGACAAAGCCACTGGATCAGGGGGATATCGTACAAACCATCTCGGCCAATGGCACACTCACCCCCGTCGTGCTGGTTAATGTCGGCACACAGATATCCGGCACTGTGGCGAAGTTGTATGTTGACTACAATGACCATGTTAAAACCGGGCAGGTATTGGCCGAGCTTGATCCTTCATTGCTACAGGCGCAATTACAGCAATCCAAAGCCAATTTTCTGAGTGCGCAGACCGCGTATCGCATTGCCGAAAGTAAATTGAAGCGCCACCGCGCGCTGAAGGAAAACGGATTTATTTCTCAGGAAGCGCTCGATAGCGTCGAACAGGAATTAGACGTAGCCCGCGCACAATTGGCCGTCAATAAAGCCCAGGTGGAACGCGACCAGGCCAACCTCAATTACAGCATTATCAAATCACCCATTTCAGGGGTTGTCATTGCGCGCGACGTCAATATCGGCCAGACCGTCGCGGCCAACTTCCAGACACCGACCCTGTTTCAAATTGCCAGGGATCTCCGGCAAATGCAGATCAACATCAGTGTTGCCGAAGCGGATATTGGTCAATTGCATATTGATCAGCCCATTATCTTTACCGTGGATGCTTTTCAGCAGCGTAAATTTTCAGGTATCGTAAAACAGGTCCGGCTCAATCCGACAATCCAGGAAAATGTCGTGACCTACAATGTGGTCGCCATGGTCGACAATTCCGATGAAACCCTGCTGCCCGGCATGACGGCGAATATCCATTTTGTCGTCGATCAGAAAGAAAATGTATTGCGCGTACCCAATGCAGCGCTCCGTTTCAAACCGAAAGACCCCGATCTGATCGACAACAACAAAACCGGCAGGCAATCCGATCAATCGATGCTTTATACGCTCGTGCAGGGTAAACCAGCACCGGTTCCGATCAAAACCGGCATTTCTGACGGCAGCTACACCGAAATTACCTCCGGTCAGGTCAATGCAGGCGACGCTATTATCATTCGCGAAGTCACGGATAAAAAAGAATCGGAAAGCAAGTTCAGGCTGAGAGTGTTCTGATGGCAACCCCGCAGCCCCGCACTGTATCGCAAACACTCATCAGGATAGAAGATCTCTGCAAGAACTATTATCTGGATGGCGCTGATGGAAAAACGATCAGCAATCAGGTCCTGTTTGATATCAATCTTGAAATCAAGCAGGGAGAATTTGTGGCGATCATGGGACACTCCGGATCGGGCAAATCAACGCTTATGAACATACTGGGCTGCCTCGACACGCCGACCTGTGGCAGCTACTGGCTGGCCGGACGCAATGTCGCATCACTGTCCAGCAATGAACTGGCACGTATCCGCAATCAGAATATCGGGTTTGTGTTTCAGGGATTTAATCTGCTAAAACGCATGACTGCACTGGATAATGTTGCCATCCCATTGCTCTATGCAGGAGTAAGTCGCGCAGCCAGCCGCGAACGCGCGCTCGCACAGCTGCAGCTTACCGGCCTGGAAAAATTTGCCATGCACCAGCCCAATCAACTCTCAGGCGGGCAACAGCAACGTGTCGCGATCAGCCGTGCACTGGTCAATCACCCGCCCTTAATTCTCGCCGACGAACCCACGGGTAATCTGGACACGCAAACCAGCCGGGAGATCATGCTGCTGTTTGAAACATTGAATCGCGAGCAAGGCATCACCATCGTACTGGTGACTCATGAAAATGACATTGCCGCTTATGCCCATCGTTTGATCCGTTTGCAGGATGGCCGGGTCATCTATGATGAGCGCCAGCAGAGCAAAGCACATTTAAATCAGCCGACATGAATCTGTTCGCCATTATCGGAGAAGCATTCAGTGCATTGCGCCTCAATCGCCTGCGTACCGGATTGACCATGCTCGGCATGATCATTGGTGTAGCTGCTGTGGTTCTGATGCTGTCAATCGGCCAGGGCGCACAAACCAAAATCAACCAATCCATTGCTTCGATGGGCAGTAATCTTTTTATTGTCGTTCCGGGCGCCACTTCCTCCGGTGGATTCAGCTTCGGCAGCGGCAGTATCAAAACCTTAACCATCCATGATGCACACGCAATCGCTGAATTACCCGTCATCACTGCCACAGCGCCAGTAATCACAAGTACTGTACAACTTAATTTTGCCACCAAGAACTGGAGCACAATCGTTACTGGTACTACCCACGATTATTTTAACGTGGGTGGCTGGGAAATGGAGTCGGGTTCGCCCTTTCTGGAATCCGATCTGCGCTCGGCCACACGGGTCGCAGTACTCGGGTCCATCACTGCCAGGAATCTGTTTGATAAAGAAGACCCCATTGGCAAAACCATCCGAATCACTAATCGTCCATTTCTGGTCATCGGCGTCTTGGCTGCCAAGGGCCAAAGCCTGACGGGACGCGACCAGGATGACAATGTTTTTATCCCGATTACTACCAGTGAACGTCAGATTACCGGCAATCAGTTTCCGGGTTCGATCCGGTACATGCTCGTGCAGGCGAAATCAGCCAATGTGCTGGATGAAGCCGAGATGGAGATTACTCAGTTACTGCACCAGCGGCATCGCATCTCGGAGGGGATGGACAATGATTTTACAGTCCGCAACTTAACCGCGATTGCTGACGTAGCAACGAGCGCTGCACGGATCATGTCGATTGTGCTGGGTGCCATTGCGTCGGTTTCATTGCTGGTTGGCGGTATCGGCATCATGAATATCATGCTGGTATCCGTGACCGAACGCACCCGCGAAATCGGCATCCGCATGGCAATCGGCGCCAATCAGCGCGCCATCCTGACGCAATTTCTTCTGGAAGCCATGATGATCTGTATTCTGGGTGGCTTGATCGGTGTAGCATTAGGAATCGGTGGCGCCTGGATCGTCAGCCAGGTCGCCGACATGCTTATTGTCATTACCTTTGGTATGATTGGTCTGGCTTTTTTCTTTGCATCGGCAGTGGGGATATTCTTTGGTTTTTACCCTGCCAGAAAGGCGGCATCCCTCAAACCGGTCGATGCCCTGCGTTATGAATAAATCAGAACAGAAACCAGAAAACACTATGCAATCACGCTATCCGGGTCATGTGAATACCCCGATTTACCCAACTTACCCGGCGTTATTTGCCATTTTGACCGAGCATTATCTGTCAGAGAATGTGCTGATAGGGTGCGAAGGAAATGACTAATGACCAATAAAGAACGCCCTACCTCTGATCTGCTGGAAATCGTCATTGTAAGAAATACCAATGACTCCATGTCGATTAACGAGATAAAGAATGCCCTGCATGAACGCGGATTTGGCATCCTGATGGCCATTGCAACCATTCCCATCTGCCTGCCGATTCCCGCACCGCCCGGCTATACCACTTTCTTCTCCATTCCATTGTTTATTTTCTCAATCCAGATGATTCTCGGCCGAAGAACCCCCTGGATACCGGACTGGATCGGCAGAAAAAAAATCAAACGGGCCAGTTTTGAAAAACTCATCGCCAAGGCAAACCCATGGCTAAGGAAAATAGAGATCCGCCTGCAGCCCCGGTTAACCAATATCAGCGTTCACACCTGGGAGTGCATCATCGGTATTTTTTCTTTCGTCTTTGCAATGGCCATCGCCATACCCCTTC
>JBBTCY010000105.1:10868-11978 GCA_038043005.1 Pseudomonadota bacterium | reverse complement strand
TATTTCTTCCAGCTTTACGTTCACTCCTGTTTCTTTACCAAATACGGTACCCACTCTTTTCTTATTGAAATGCTCGATATTAAGATTGTAAACTTCTGAAGAGAGCGGGAAGTATTTGACTTCTGAAACGAGGGCTGTCGCGTTCTTCATATAGAAGTTAACAAAATCCTGAACTTCCACTTTGTCAGCAGATTTTGCATTGACATATATAAATATTGGTCGCGATAATGGCTGATAGCTTGTGTCTTCTACAGATCCTGCCGATGGCAGAATGCCACCTTTGCCATTATCCACCGCAACTGCGCTGATTTTCTTGCTGTTCTCAATATAATAGGCAAAACCAAAGAACCCTAATGCATAGATATCACTGGCAACGCCTTGAACCAAAACATTGTCATCCTCAGAAGCTGTAAAGTCACCTCGGCTTGATTTGGCCTTACCGACAATAGCCTCAGTAAAGTATTCAAATGTACCAGAATCTGCCCCCGGGCCATAAAGTTTGATTTTTTTATCAGGCCACTCAGGATTTATTTGATTCCAGCTCGTGATTTTACCCTGTGCATCGGGTTCCCATATTTTTTTTAGTTCACTGACCGTAATCGTTTTACTCCAGGTGTTCTTGGGATTGATAACAACTGTCAAGGCGTCAAAAGCGATCGGCATCTCGATATATTGCACACCAGCCTGCTTGCAAGCTTCCATTTCCAAATTAGTAATTGGACGAGAAGCATTAACGATATCAATCTCATCCCGGCAGAACTTTTTAAAACCACCGCCTGTGCCAGAGATACCAACCGTAACACGAATCGCACCACGCTTGGCCGTCTGAAAATCTTCTGCAACCGCTTCTGTAATGGGAAAAACTGTACTGGAGCCGTCAATCTTGACAATTGGACTGGCGTTCACCGTCACAGCCGCCCCCAGAAAAATCGTTGCAGCGAATGTTCTGAAGTTAAATGAGTTCAACATTTACACTCTCCAAGTGATGAATAGGAATAGAAAAATCTTTTAAAAAACCGATGTCATATACTATTCCAGAATTATTACAGGAATGTGACAACTCATTTTAGATATTAAAATTATTGTCATACAACCTGTTCGACAGTCGCG
>JBBTCY010000105.1:0-10768 GCA_038043005.1 Pseudomonadota bacterium | reverse complement strand
TTCTCTGCATTACAGGCCGTCTGTACTGCTTTTGCAATCTGTTCTGCCCAATGATTAACCTTCTGTTTTGATTCACCTTCAACCATCACACGGAGCAATGGCTCTGTTCCGGATGCACGAATCAATATACGCCCCTTGTCGCCAAGATCCGTCTCTGCTTCTTCCTGAGCCGTCTTGATTGCCTTGTACTTACTGAAATTAAACGATTTGGGGATAGTGACATTAATCAATCGTTGCGGATACAGTACGACACCCCGCATGAACTCAGCCAAGGTTTTATGGGTGTCACGTAATGCGTGGAGTACTTGCAGGGCGGAGATAATTCCATCTCCTGTCGTATGTTTATCCATACAGATAATGTGTCCCGAGCCCTCACCGCCCAACTGCCATCCTTTTTCCTGTAACAGTTCCATCACATAACGATCGCCAACTTTGGCACGAAGGAATGGAATACCCAACTTCTTGAACGTATTTTCTATGGCGAGATTTGTCATTAAAGTACCCACTACGCCGCCCACCAATGCTTTCTTCTGCTGGCGATGCTTGGCGATAATATAGACCAGTTGATCACCATCATACAGAACACCTTTTTTATCTACCATCATCACACGGTCACCATCGCCATCCAATGCAATGCCTAAGTCAGCATGATGTTGCTTTACTGCTTTCTGCAATGTCGAACAATGCGTTGCGCCACATTCATGGTTAATATTCAGGCCATCAGGTTGTACTCCGATCGTTACAACATCAGCTCCTAATTCATGCATGACATGGCCTGCTATATGGTAAGCAGCACCATGCGCACAATCGACAACGATCCGCAGACCACGCAAATCAAGATGGTAAGGAAAAGAACTTTTACAGAACTCAATATAGCGCCCCGTCGCATCTTTAAGTCGCTGCACCTTGCCAAGCTTGGCAGAAGGCATTGTATGGATGGGCGTATCAAGCCAGGACTCTATGCTGCGCTCCATTTCATCAGGAAGTTTGCTACCTTCCGCAGAAAAGAATTTCACACCGTTATCTTCAAATGGATTATGTGACGCTGAAATAACAATACCTGCCTGTATCCGCAGTGCACGAACAAGGTATGCAATGGCGGGCGTCGGCATGGGACCAGACAGAAGCACATCAACACCTGCAGCCGATAATCCAGCTTCCAATGCTGATTCCAGCATATATCCTGATATCCGGGTATCCTTACCGATTAGTACAGTTGGGCGCGCGCCCTCCATCAGGTGCCAATCAGAGGCAGCCAGTACTTTACCCGCCGAGTACCCAAGATGCAGGATAAATTCCGGTGTGATGGGCTCCTTGCCGACACGTCCTCGTATACCATCTGTTCCAAAATATCTCTTAGTCAATTTGATAGATTCCCAATGGTGATCAAAAAAAGAATTGGAATATAACTTGCTGAATCCTAACAAGCCTGATAGTTCTGCATTGCCATATAGATCGCCAGCGCATCTTTGCTTGCTTTGACATCATGGACACGAACAATTCTGGCACCTTTAATTACCGCGAGCAAGGCGGCGGCAATACTTTCATTGATTCGATGATCCACTGTATTACCAGTAATAGCGCCGAGCATGGATTTTCGTGATAATCCAGCCAGTACGGGAACACCCAGATCTGTAAAACTGTCTATGCGATTGAGTAATGCAAAGTTATGCTGCACTGTTTTACCAAAGCCGAAACCTGGGTCAATTATTAATCTATTCAGAGAAATACCGGCAGTCTGAGCTGCCTCCAGTCGTTGCTGTAAGAAATTTTTTACGTCCGCAATAATGTTCAGATACTGTGGATTGGCTTGCATACTCTGTGGATTACCCTGCATGTGCATCAGACAAACCAGCACATGACTATCCTGAGCGATTACTTCCAGCGCACCCGGAGCACACAGCGCATTTATATCGTTAATTATGGATGCTCCTGCTTTTATAGCCTGCAGCATCACTTCAGGCTTGGAAGTATCGACAGAAATGGGAATATTAATATCCACCAGCGCCTCAAGCACCGGAATAACACGATTTAATTCTTCATCAAGACTGACGGGTACACTACCGGGGCGAGTCGACTCACCCCCGATATCCAGAATGTCCGCACCTTCCTTGATAAGATCATGTGCGTGTGCAACAGCTTGTTCGGTTGAATGGTAGAGTCCACCATCCGAAAAGGAATCCGGCGTTACATTGACAACACCCATAATAAGCGGGTGGCGGCAATCCATAAAGACGGCATTTTGTCGTAGTGAGGGCACTATAAGGAAGTAATCACTGAAATTAAAACGGGATACAATTATTTGTTGTATCCCGTTTGTCAGATTAATTAACTAATTAATCAACTTCTTTTGCCACCTCTTGAGGAGGAGCTTCTGGTCCTTTCTTTGATTCTGCAGGAGCAGAACTGTTTGTTGTCGATGGCGCCATGGATTGAGGTGGCTTAGGCGGACGAGGTGGGCGACCATCCATAATATCTTTGATCTGATCGCTATCAATCGTTTCCCATTCCAGCAAGGCCTTTGTCATGGCCTCAATCTTATCTTTATTTTCCTCAATCAACTTACGCGCAATCGCATATTGTTCGTCAACAATACGACGAATCTCCGCATCCACTTTCTGCATCGTTTCTTCACTCATATTCTTGTGAGTAGTCACCGAGCGTCCAAGAAAAACTTCACCTTCATTTTCACCATACACCATCGGACCCAGCTTGTCTGACATTCCCCACTGAGTAATCATTTTTCGTGCTAACTCGGTGGCGCGTTCAAAGTCATTGGATGCGCCTGTCGTCATTTGCTTCATGAAAATTTCTTCAGCAATACGACCGCCAAACATAACAGAGATTCTTTGCAGTATTTCTTCACGCTCCATACTGAAACGATCTTCTGTCGGCAACTGCATGGTTACACCCAATGCACGGCCACGCGGAATAATGGTTACTTTATGAACAGGATCAGTCTTCGGCAACAACTGTGCGACAACAGCATGCCCGGATTCATGATAGGCCGTATTCCGGCGCTCATGCTCAGGCATCACCATTGACCGTCGTTCTGCACCCATGAAAATTTTATCTTTAGCGCGTTCAAAATCTTCCATATCTACCAGCCGCTTATTACTACGCGCGGCAAAGAGAGCTGCTTCATTAACCAGATTAGCGAGATCAGCTCCCGACATACCGGGTGTTCCACGCGCAAGGATATCGGCTTTGACATCCGGAGAGAGCGGAACTTTACGCATATGAACATGAAGAATCTGCTCACGTCCACGGATATCGGGCAGCGGCACGGTCACCTGACGATCAAAGCGACCAGGGCGCAACAAAGCAGGATCCAGTACATCAGGGCGGTTGGTCGCTGCAATCACGATTACACCCATGGCACCTTCAAATCCATCCATCTCTACCAGCAACTGATTAAGTGTCTGCTCACGTTCATCGTTACCCCCGCCGAGTCCAGCTCCGCGTTGACGACCCACTGCATCGATCTCATCGATAAAGATGATACACGGCGCATGTTTTTTGGCTTGTTCAAACATGTCACGTACTCTCGACGCACCCACACCCACAAACATCTCAACAAAATCAGATCCTGAAATACTAAAGAACGGCACTCCTGCTTCACCGGCTATCGCACGGGCTAACAGTGTTTTGCCGGTTCCAGGACTTCCCACCATCAATACTCCTCGTGGAATACGCCCGCCTAATTTCTGGAATTTGGTTGGATCACGCAGAAACTCAACTAATTCTGCCACTTCTTCCTTGGCTTCTTCACAACCAGCCACGTCATTAAATGTGACTTGATTAGTGGATTTATCCAGCATGCGCGCTTTGCTTTTGCCAAACGAGAAGGCGCCACCACTGCGTCCCCCTCCCTGCATCTGGCGCATAAAGAAAATCCACACGCCAATCAGCAGAAGCATCGGAAACCAGGAAATAAAGATACTCATCATCATCGATGGCTCTTCTTCCGGTTTTGCTTCAACAATCACACCCGCTCTAAGCAGATCACTGACCATCCATGGGTCGGATGGCGCATAGGTCGTGAAACGCCTGCCGTCAGATTTCGTACCTTTGAGCGTACGCCCTTCAATGACGACCTTGGCAATTCTGCCTTGATTCAATTCAGTGATGAATTGCGAGTATTCCATTGGCACTTGTGCAGGCTGTCGCACACTGAATTGATTAAATACTGTCATCAACACTAGTGCAATCACTAGCCAAATGGCCATATTTTTAATTAGATTATTCAAAATAGCTCCTTGGTTTGCACCTAAAATCCCTGATAGATGATTCTAACTCCATTCCACAATATATAACAGAATGGCTTGGTCAATTTATAATCCATATCCAAACTAACATATTAGTTAGTAACGACAATAGATAAAAGTTTTTTATCTGTATTACCGAGATTATTTCCTTTTTCCAATCCCAAGTAAATATAATTCATTACTGCGGTCACGCGATGCTTTTGGTTTACGTATCATAACCTTATTAAATCCGGTGCGCATGTCACGCAAAAATTGATCAAAATCCCTTCCCTGAAATACTTTGACAAGGAAATTTCCGCCGTAGTTCAGTCGTTCCATAGTAAACGCCAATGCCAGTTCTGCCAGATACATACTGCGGGCTTGATCACTGACCACGATGCCACTTAAATTAGGTGCCATATCTGAGATGACCAGATCAAGCTGACGGTCACCCAAGCCTTTTTTTAACTCAATCATAGCATGTTCTTCTCTAAAGTCATCCTGAATGAAAACTACGCCGGACAGCGGCTCCATTGTCAGAATATCCAGAGCGATGACTTTTCCCTGCGCCCCCACCTTATAGGCAGCAACCTGAGACCAACTCCCCGGCGCCGCCCCCAAATCGACAACTGTCATACCTGGACTTAATATGCGATCGCGTTCAATAATTTCAAGCAATTTATAGGCAGCACGCGAACGATAGCCTTCTTTCCTTGCCTGTTTGACAAAGAAATCATTAACATGCTCCTTCATCCATGCTTTACTGGTTTTAGCCTGCTTCATCGAGTAGAATTATATTTTTCAAGAGATTTTATGTTAACACTGACCGTTTCACATCGACGCGAACTTAAAGCACAGGCACACGGATTGAATCCGATTGTAATGATTGGTAAGGTTGGATTATCACCAAATGTTATTGAAGAACTGAATCGAGGGCTCTTAAGTCATGAATTAATTAAAGTCAAGGTTCAGGTTGATGATCGTGTCGCCAGAAATGCATTATTTGAGGAAATTTGCCAGCAGCTTGATGCCGCACCCGTCCAGCATATTGGCAAAATATTTGTACTGTATCGACCTAAGCCGGAAGATGACGGCAAAAAAGATACGCAATCATCCAATAAAAAGAGACAGAAGCGCGAACCATTCCGTACCAAGCGCAGTTTCCAGAGCTAGATCCAGGCACTGCTAAATATACTTGACATCAAGTATTTCATACTCACGAATACCGCTGGGTGCCTGCACCTCTGCAACATCTCCCGCATATTTGCCGATCAATGCCCGTGAAATCGGGGAGCTGATAGAGATCTTCCCTTTTTTGATATCAGCCTCATCATCCCCTACAATTTGATAAATCACCGTCTCACCACTTTGCAGTTCTTCCAACTCAACAGTCGCACCAAATACACACGCGCCATCCGCATTAATGAGCGCAGGATTGATGATCTGCGCGCTTGAAAGCTTACTCTCCAGCTCGGCGATACGTCCTTCTATAAACCCCTGTTTCTCCTTCGCGGCATCATATTCAGCATTTTCCGAGAGATCGCCATGTGAACGCGCTTCAGCAATGGCTGCAATAACCGCAGGCCGATGAACAGTTTTCATTTCGTGTAATTCATTCCGCAGTGCTTCTGCACCGGTGACCGTTAATGGAATTGTGCTCATCGTATATTTCTACCTTTCATTTTCGTCTTATTTTGAGTGTTCAAAGAAACTGCTCCTCTTATTGCTTATATTTCAAGCTGCGAATGCAATTTCTGCAAATTATATGCCTGCAATTCCCGCATATTGGCCATGCCTACACAGGCTGCACGCGCACCAGCCAGCGTCGTATAGTAAGTTACTCTCGCCTGCAGCGCTGCGTGACGGATCGAATAAGAATCCCGGATCGCACTACGTTGGCTCTTCACTGTGTTAATAATCAAGCTGATTTCACCATTCTTGATCATATCAACAATATGCGGACGCCCTTCTGCCACTTTATTAATCGTCATGACTTCCAGTCCAGCCTCAATCATTGTCGCGGCAGTTCCCCGTGTGGCATAAAGGGTGAAACCCAGTTCCACGAGGCTGCGGGCGATCTCCACCGCATGTAGTTTATCGGCCTGCCGTACGCTGATAAAAATCTTACCGGAAGTGGGCAAACGGGCATCCGTCGCCAGTTGGGATTTAACAAATGCTTCTGCAAAAGTAGCCCCCATCCCCATCACTTCGCCAGTCGATTTCATTTCAGGACCCAGTATCGTATCAACACCAGATAGTTTAATAAAGGGAAACACCGCTTCCTTGACAGAAAAATATGATGGCACCACTTCCTGGGTGAAGCCTTGCTGGATCAGTGTTTTCCCGACCATGCACCGCGCTGATATTTTTGCAAGCTGCAGACCTGTCGCTTTCGATATGAACGGAACGGTACGGGATGCTCTGGGATTCACCTCGAGAACATAAACCGTATCATCCTGAATAGCGAACTGCACATTCATCAATCCGATAACATTAAGTGCACGAGCCATTTCCGCTGTCTGGCGGCGCAATTCATCCAGGATTTCAGGCTGCAGATTAAAGGTTGGTAACGAACACGCCGAATCTCCGGAATGGACGCCTGCCTGTTCAATATGCTCCATGATGCCACCAATCAGAACGGTTTCACCATCACAGATTGCATCAACATCCACCTCGGTTGCATTGTTAAGAAAATGATCCAGCAAAACCGGTGAATCATTGGAAACCTTAACAGCCTCGCGCATATAGCGTTCCAGATCCGCCTGCTCATGCACGATTTCCATGGCACGCCCCCCTAAAACATAGCTGGGACGCACAACCAGTGGATAACCGATTTCTTCAGCCGCAATCAGTGCCGCTTCAGGGCTGCGCACTGTTCGGTTAGGTGGTTGCCTTAAGCCTAATTTCTGCAATGTTTGCTGGAAACGTTCCCGGTCTTCCGCACAATCAATCATATCCGGACTGGTGCCGATAATCGGCACACCGTTGGCCTCCAGAGCGCGTGCAAGCTTGAGGGGGGTTTGTCCGCCATAATGCACGATGACGCCCTGCGGTTTCTCCACCGCGACAATTTCGAGCACATCTTCCAAAGTCAGCGGCTCAAAATACAAGCGATCTGACGTGTCGTAGTCCGTTGATACGGTTTCAGGATTACAATTCACCATGATGGTTTCAAAACCATCTTCACGCAAAGCCAGTGCCGCATGAACACAGCAATAATCAAATTCAATACCCTGACCGATCCGGTTCGGTCCGCCGCCCAACACCATGATTTTCTTTCGGTCAGTTGGCAGAGACTCACATTCATCTTCATACGTGGAATACATATAAGCCGTGCTGGTAGCAAACTCCGCCGCGCAGGTATCCACACGCTTGTACACAGGGCGCAGATTGAATTGATGCCGATAGTTACTCACTGCTGCCTGCTCTGTTTTCAGCAATCTAGCCAGACGCCGGTCAGAGAAACCGCTGCGCTTCAGCTTGCGCAGCATTGACCTGTCCAGGGATTCCAGACTTTTATTGCGGATTGCCTGTTCCTGCTTAACCAGATCCTCGATTTGCGCCAGGAACCAGATATCAATATGCGTGAGCTGATGAACTTCCTCGATGGACATGTTGCAGCGGAAGGCATCCGCCACAAACCAGATCCGTTCCGGGCCAGGATTGGCCAGTTCAGTCCTGATTAACTCCATATTGTTAGTTTTTTCATCCAGACCGTCAACACCGGTTTCCAGTCCACGCAACGCTTTTTGCAGGGATTCCTGGAAAGTGCGGCCAATGGCCATCACTTCACCCACCGACTTCATCTGCGTCGTCAGGCGATCATTGGTCTGCGGGAATTTTTCAAAGGCAAAGCGCGGTACTTTGATCACAACGTAATCGATGGTCGGCTCAAATGAGGCAGGCGTTATGCCGCCCGTAATATCATTGCCCAGTTCATTAAGGGTGTACCCCACCGACAGCTTGGCGGCAATCTTGGCGATCGGGAAACCGGTTGCTTTGGAAGCCAATGCCGAGGAACGCGATACGCGGGGATTCATCTCAATGACCAGCATGCGCCCATCGGCCGGATTAATGGCAAATTGCACATTAGAGCCGCCCGTTTCCACACCGATCTCACGCAATACCGCGATAGAGGCATTGCGCATCAATTGATATTCTTTATCTGTTAACGTTTGTGCCGGCGCAACGGTAATGGAATCGCCTGTATGAACACCCATTGGATCGAGGTTCTCGATAGCACAGACGATAATGCAGTTGTCATGCTTATCGCGCACCACTTCCATTTCAAATTCTTTCCAGCCAATCACCGATTCTTCAATCAGCAGTTCCTTGGTTGGCGAGGTTTCCAGACCACGTTCACAGATATTCAGGAATTCTTCACGGTTGTAGGCAATGCCGCCCCCACTCCCGCCCATCGTGAAAGAGGGACGGATGATGACCGGATAACCCACCATGGCCTGAACCTGCAAAGCTTCTTCCATGCTATGCGCAACGGCAGAACGGGCAGAACCAAGACCAATCCGGGTCATGGCCTGCTTGAATTTCTCGCGATCCTCCGCCATGTCGATAGCTTCCCGCGAAGCACCAATCAGCTCAACACCATACTTTGCGAGTACACCATGCTTGACCAGATCCAGTGCGCAATTTAATGCAGTCTGGCCACCCATCGTCGGCAGCAGCGCATCGGGCCGCTCAATCGCGATAATCTTTTCCACCATGGTCCAGGTAATGGGCTCGATATAGGTTGCATCGGCCATTTCCGGATCAGTCATGATGGTGGCAGGATTGGAATTAATCAGTACGACGCGGTAACCTTCTTCACGCAAGGCTTTACAGGCCTGCACGCCGGAATAATCAAACTCACAGGCCTGACCGATAATAATCGGTCCGGCGCCGATAATGAGGATGGATTGGATGTCGGTACGTTTAGGCATACTTTAATTGGGGAATATCTATTTTCAGATTTATATCAATTTTTATAACGCTGCATCATTTTGATGAAACGGTCAAACAAGTAATCAGCTTCCTGGGGCCCCGGACTGGCTTCCGGATGACCCTGAAAGCAGAATGCAGGCTTATCGAGCAATTCAAATCCCTGCAAACTCCTATCAAACAAGGATACATGCGTAATCCGCGCATTGCCGGGCAATGTATCCACATCCACCGCAAATCCATGGTTCTGACTGGTAATAATCACTTTCCCGCTGTCCACATCCTGCACCGGATGGTTAGCCCCATGATGGCCAAATTTCATCTTGATGGTACGCGCGCCGCTGGCTAACCCTAGTAATTGATGACCCAGACAAATGCCAAATATTGGCATATTCTTTTCCAGCAATGCCTTGATCGCTGTAATGGCATAATCACACGGTTCCGGGTCACCCGGGCCGTTGGAAAGGAATACACCGTCAGGCTGAGAAGCCAGAATCTCCTGAGCGGAAGTCTGCGCCGGAAAAATAGTCACCTTGCAACCACGCTGCGCCAGTTTACGCAGGATGTTACGTTTGATGCCGAAGTCGAATGCCGCAACATGGTAGCGAATATTCTCCTGAATCTTATAGCCCGATCCCAGCGACCATTCACCTTCAATCCAGGTATAAGGTTTCTGGCAACTGACAACCTTGGCAAGATCCATACCCGCCAGACCAGAAAATGCGCGAGCAGATTGCAGCGCCTTATCTTCATCAATCTCTCCCGCCATGATACAGCCTGACTGCGCGCCTTTCTCCCGCAGGATACGCGTCAGCTTGCGCGTATCAATTTCGGCGATCGCCACCACATTCTGCTCTTTGAGGAATTCGGATAATGTCTGAGTTTTACGATGACTGCTCGCCATCAGCGGCAGGTCGCGTATCACCAGACCTGCGGCATACACCTTATTGATATTACCTGACTCAAAATCTTCCGGATTAGTGCCGGTATTGCCAATGTGCGGATAAGTCAACGTGATGATCTGCTGACAATACGATGGATCCGTCAGAATTTCCTGATAACCGGTCATCGCCGTATTAAACGCAACCTCACCTATATTGATCCCTTCAATACCGATCGACACGCCATGAAAAATAGTCCCATCGGCAAGTGCGAGGATGGCGGGCGTGCGTTGTGACACAGATAACTCCTTGGATACTAACTCGATATGGAAATAGGGCAGATCTGCTTAAATGCCCCTGCTTTTGAGCAAGGAATTATACGTGAAAATGGTTTACTTTTCTATGCGCATGCGTTTTGAAGGAATCCATTGTAGGGTGGATCTTTCTATGTCCGAGCCACAATCCCTTTAACTATTTCAACTGATCAATGACCAAATGGCGAATATCGTATTTTTCTCCTTTATCAATAACAGCAAAGTCTGTGTTATTAGGCGAGAAAAAACTTAAGCCCTGCTCCTTTCCAGAAGTCAGATAATCATTGATAGCCAGTTTGTAGGTTCTATTGATATCAATCGGAGCTTCATTAATGTACCAGAATCCATTGATATATTGCGTGTTGGCTGATTGCAGAAAACCGCCCGAACC
>JBBTCY010000104.1:0-5181 GCA_038043005.1 Pseudomonadota bacterium | reverse complement strand
ACAGCTTGCCGAGGCATTGTCCGATTACGCCGGCAAACACCCGCTGGTACTGGCTGTTCCACGAGGTGCCGTACCCATGGCGACAGTGGATCCTGCCGGGCGTGTTGTCATCATCGTTAACGACGGCCTGGCTGCCGGCTAAACCATGATGATTGCGGCATTGCATGCCATCCGGAATCAAAAACCTGCCGAATTGATCTGCGCGATCCCCGTGGCGCCACCGGATACGCTCAGAAAATTACAGGACAAAGCCGATCGCATCGTGTGTCTGTCCTCTCCGGAAAATTTCTATGCAGTGGGACAATTTTATATGAGCTTCCCACAGGTCACCGATGAAGAAATCATTGCCACGCTTGCGCATTCTGCACCGCCAACTATCGATTAGTTGCTGGCATTTCTGTTGTTACGAGAACAACCTGCTGGTAAGGCGCAGTTTGATCATCATATAGGTCAGTTAATATGAAATTAATATTTATAAGGAGCTTGCCATGATACGAAATCCTATTGATGTTGCTACACGAGTCAGCCCTAATTTATCCGCGCTCATTGAAAATCGAATTAACAGATCAGAACTGGAGCAATACATAACGTTAGCGACTATTCATGACTTTGTTGCCGGTTTACTTACCGATGCATTTAATGAAACAGAGCAACTACATCATTTTGATGTCAATGAATCATTGCTGGATGAGCTGAATGCGCTCATTGAGGAGTTTGGTGAAACGGCATTAGCTGTTGACTTTGTACAGGAAACTGCCAGTGAACCATTATCGCGGGTCATCGATTTTGTGATGAATGACAAGGATCGAGAAAATCCACCAACACTTGAAACCGTGAAAGAAGCGATAATTTCAGGACTATCAGCAAGTTTAGTAGGCGCTGGCGTATTGGAAGAGGATGAAGATGATGACTTGCTTGCAGAAATTGATGCGCTGATCAATCGACATGGCCCTGATGCTTTGGCAGAAGAATTTTTACGTTACGAATAATAAGACGACAACTTCAGTAAAAATGAACCTTAGCAAGGATTCTAAATCGAATTATTCATCCATTCTAGATATTCTATTTTTTACTGACAAATGTACCTCGATAAAATCTATACATTGCAAACAGGTGTTAGTCTTAAAATTTCAACTTTAGCTTTGCAAGAACTGATTGCAAACGCCGTAACTGGCCATCAACTTCCTGAGTTGAAAAACTTTCATTGCACAGCAGATTTATATACCTATCTGTCTGTTATTGTCTACGAAGGCGCTGAAGAGCTGATCAAGAGACGACGTCATTGGATGAATAATAAAATCAAGGCTGACTTAACTGCGGGTCAGCCAGTTTCATTTAGTAGTTTTTGTAATCTTTTCTGGCGAAGTCTCGATGAAGATGATCCAGATGGTGACGAGTGGTATCGGTTGATTGCCAGTGACCAATTTCACACTCAGCTGGTTATTTTGTTGAATAAATTGCGGATAGCTGAACGTAACCTGCAGCAATACAATGAGATGCTTCCTGATTTGTACCTCGAGTCAGCTTAGCTTAAACCAGTGCACTGAAGAAATGACTTTCATCAGTCAATTCAGCCATGGAATTTACTGTTCTAAACAGTAAGTGCCGACATAGTGCTGTTCTTGAAAACAGCATCAATCCATTACGCCGCTTGGTGCCATGATTTTAGTAAATCTTTTATACACCACATTTATAAGTACTTCCCATAGATAAAAATAAGCCATGTGCTTATTTACTTATCGAACCAGTAATCTCAGCATAGGCATAATTGTGGTCTGAGAATAAATCCAAGAAGGTGGCTGATAACACGAGTTGATATTACAAAGTCATCCATTGGATACAAGGTACTAATCAACGTTAGCGCACTGAGATTATTCTGAAGATAATAAATTTTAAGAAAAAACCTTGTTACTTATTTGAATTATCTACTTGTCATTATTTGCAGAGTTTCAGCACATGCTCCCAGTTCCTGGTAAAAATACCAGTAGATTTTTAGTATCGTGAACAATAGTCTTTTTTTAACAATCTTGCCAGTAAAAAATATTTTAGATCTTGACCTTAAGGAATAACTTGAAATCAGGAGACGCACTATGTCCTTTTGTCCATTGCATGATCGTGTTCTAGTAAAACTGCTGGATAGTGAGCATGAAACCCTGTCAGGTATCGTGATTCCAGATACTGCGGCAGAGAAACCCAATCAGGGTGAAGTAATCGCCACAGGTAAAGGAGCGGTTTTGAAAGATGGCAGGTTACGTCAGATGGACGTAAAGGTAGGTGATAAGGTGCTGTTTGGTAGTCATGCTGGTCAAGCTGTGAAAATTAAAGGCGAGGAAATGCTGGTCATGCGGGAAAAGGATATTCTGGCGGTGATAGAAGCCTGATCAAAGTTGTAAAACATTCGTTCTGGAGATTTCCATGTCCGCAAAACAAATCCTGTTTCATGATGCTGTCCGCGCCAAGATAGTTGAAGGTGTGAATATCCTGGCAAACGCAGTCAAGGTGACGCTCGGCCCTAAGGGCCGCAATGTCATACTCGAGCGTACTTATGGGCCACCTCTCGTTGCTAATTCTGGTGTTGTTGTAGCAAAGGAAATAGAACTTGAAGATAAATTTGAGAATATGGGCGCACAGATGGTGAGGGAAGTCGCGAGTAAAACATCCGATGTGGCGGGAGATGGCACCACTACCGCTACGATATTGGCGCAGGCGATTGTCCGTGAAGGAATGAAGTTTGTCGCGGCAGGCATGAATCCAATGGATCTGAAGCGAGGCATCGATATGGCAGTTGCTGCAACCATTGAAGCGCTCAGGAAAGCTTCGAGGCCATGCGCAACCAGTAAGGAGATTGCCCAGGTTGGCGCTATTTCTGCTAATTCAGACAGCATGGTGGGTGAGATCATTGCTGAAGCGATGGAGAAAGTTGGAAAGGAAGGTGTGATTACGATTGAAGATGGTAAGAGTTTACAAAATGAGCTGGAAATAGTGGAAGGAATGCAATTTGACCGTGGTTATCTGTCTCCCTATTTCATCAATAACCCTGACAAGCAGACTACAGCATTGGATGATCCATATATTCTTCTATATGAAAAGAAGATCGGCAACATCCATGACTTGCTGCCATTGCTGGAACAGATTGCCAAGACCAGTCGTCCATTGCTTATTATTGCCGAGGATGTTGAAGGTGAAGCATTGGCAACTTTAGTGATCAATAGCATTCGCGGTACTCTAAAAACTGCTGCAGTTAAGGCCCCTGGTTTTGGTGATCGACGCAAGGCCATGTTGGAAGATATTGCCATTCTGACCGGTGGTAAGGTCATCGCTGAAGAAACCGGCCTTACTCTGGAGAAAATTTCACTGGATCATCTTGGCCAGGCTAAGCGGGTTGAAGTGGATAAGGAAAACACGACGATCATCAGCGGTGCCGGAGATACTCAGCAGATTCGGAACCGTGTCAAACAAATCCGCAGGATGATTGAAGAGTCTATCAGCAATTACGATAAAGAGAAGTTGCAGGAACGTGCAGCCAAGCTCGCAGGGGGTGTTGCGGTAATCAAGGTGGGTGCGGCCACTGAAACGGGGATGAAAGAGAAAAAGACCCGCATCGAGGACGCCATGCATGCAACCCGTGCAGCCGTGGAAGAGGGTATTGCGCCGGGTGGTGGGGTGGCATTGCTGCGAGCCAGAGCTGCAATCGGCACCTTAAAAGGTGGCAATCATGAACAAGATGCCGGTATCCAGATTGTGCTGCGAGCTTTAAGAACCTTTACGACAAATCGTCACTAACGCGGGTGGTGAGCCTTCTGTGGTGCTCGCCAAGGTTATTGAAAATAAAGGTAACTTTGGCTATAACGCAGCCACTGAGGAATATGGTGACCTTATAGAAATGGGAATTCTTGATCCTACTAAAGTGACACGTTCGGCTTTGCAGAATGCTGCTTCGATAGCCAGTCTGATTCTTACGGCCGATGTCATGATTGCAAATCTGCCCGAAAAGAAACAGGTAGCACTTGATAAAATGAATGAATTAAGCGAAATGGGAATATAAGTAAAGATCGAGTTGTAAGTGAATGCTTTCTTTAACTAACTAATTGTACTAAAGGATTTTTATATGAAAACAAAAGGTGCCCCTCCCGGCTATCACCAAATTACTCACCACGATGGCATTTTCAAAGAGTATGTGCACGATGCCTATAAAAGTAAAGGCAAACCGCTGGAGCCGACAGTCTGTCCACAATGTGGTGCGGTATTTCATGAAGGGCGGTGGCAGTGGCGTCATGCTCCCCTTGATGCGCACCATGAAATTTGTCCCGCCTGTCATCGAATACATGATCAATATCCTGCTGGATTTCTAACGTTACATGGACCTTTCTTTTTGTCTCACCGCGACGAAATCATGCATCTTGTACACAACGAAGAAAACCGCGAACGAATTGAGCATCCGCTCAAACGTATTATGGCAGTAGAAGTGGAAGAAGAGGATGGAACAACGCTGGTAACGACAACTGACATCCATCTCGCCCGTAAAATCGGTGAGGCTATTCGCCATGCCTATCAGGGCAATCTGGAGTTTCACTATAATCCGGAAGAAAATCTTTTACGTGTCAACTGGGCACATTAGGATGTTTTTGGTGTAATGGCTAGAGCTAAGGAGATGAGCTGAACATTCTGTTCATAGCCAATCGTTTAAAACAGGCGTCGTAAATTATGCTGCTTATTTTCTCAGTTATGCCTGTTAGCGAAATTTGTAACCGAAGCGTGGTTGTTATGCAACGTGATGAAACGGTTCTGGAAGCAGCCAGACTTATGCGAGAGCATCATGTTGGTGATGTCGTTGTGGTTGAAGATCGTAATGGCACGCGAGTTCCAGTGGGGATAGTCACTGATCGGGATCTGATTATGGAAATTATGGCCCTTGGACTCGACCAGACGGTTATTACAGTCGGCGATATCATGGAGCAAGAGTTGGTTACAGCAAAAGGAAGTACAGGCATATTCGAGGCTGTCCAATATATGCGTCATAAAACTGTCAGGCGCTTGCCAATAGTGGATGAAAATGGCGCCTTGATAGGCTTCTTACTTTAGACGACTTGCTGGAATTGCTGTCAGAAGAATTCCTCGCAATCGCCAAGCTGGTGAATTATGAGCGTCAGAAGGAATGTCGGCATCGTGCGAGTATCTAGT
>JBBTCY010000103.1:0-6621 GCA_038043005.1 Pseudomonadota bacterium | reverse complement strand
GTGCATATTTTCCTGACTGCGCCCGATGCCTACGATATGGTTGACCAGTCCGGCTTTGCGTACTGCCAGGGCAAATGATCCGCCGATCAGGCCAACACCGATAATAACCAGCTTATTGAGTGCTGTGCAGGCCATATCGCACCGTTACAGGCTGCGTCCGATTATTTCCGCGATGCCTTTTAACGTGCCGACCAGATCCTTGAGTTCCTGGGGATTGAGTGCCTGATCCGCGTCACACCAGGCTTCACAGGGATTGGGGTGCATTTCCACCAGCAAGCCGTCAGCACCAGCCGCAATGGCAGCCCGCGCCAGCGCTGGTACCATCCAGGCTTTGCCGCCGGCATGGGATGGATCGATAATGACCGGCAGATGGGTTTCTCGTTTGAGGACAGGCACACAGGTGACATCCATTACATTGCGGTAAGCGGTTTCAAACGTGCGAATGCCGCGTTCGCAGAAAATAATGTTATGGTTGCCGCCCGCAGCAATATATTCAGCCGCCATCAGCCATTCGGAGATGGTGGCGGACAGGCCGCGCTTGAGGATAATGGGTTTGTTGATGCGGCCGACTTCTTTCAGCAGGTCGAAGTTTTGCATGTTGCGTGTGCCGATTTGTATGACGTCGACATCATGCTCGAGAAACGTGTCGAGCATGCGCACATCCATGAGTTCGGTGACAATCGGCAGATTGTATTTGTCAGCCGCCTGGCGGAAGATTTGCAGGCCGTCCTTGCCTTTGCCTTGGAAAGTATACGGGCTGGTGCGGGGTTTGAATGCGCCGCCCCGCATTAAATGGCAGCCGGCGGCAGAAACCTGTTGTGCGGCCAGATCCATTTGTTCCTGTGTTTCAACTGAACAGGGACCACCGATGATCTGGACCTGGTTGCCGCCGATCAGTATGCCCCGCACATCAATTACGGAATCCACCCGGTGAGATTCACGCGAAACAATTTTGTATTGTTTAACAATGTGCATGGAATATTCAACACCCGGCATGGAGTCAAACAGTTTCGGATCGAGTTTGCTTTCGTCACCGATGGCGCCGATGACGGTGCGATTGGTGCCGCGTGAAATATTAACGCCGTGACCGAGGTCTTGTATTTTCTTTACCACTGCACCGATTTGTTCTTCGGTCACAGTATTATTCATGATAATAATCAAACTAATTCTCCCATTGCGATCTCAAGTGATTTTAAGAATCTTTGGTTCTCAGATTCCAGTCCAATCGTAACCCGAAGGTGATTGGGCATTTCGTAAATACCGAGAGGGCGCACAATGACCCCTTGCTTCAAGAGGCTTTGATAAACTTTCTTAGTATTCGATTCGTCACCCTGTACATAGAAGCTCAGAAAATTTCCAAATGACGGGATATATTCAATACCCAGTTTTCTGAGTCCATCGGTGACTTGCAACATACCTGTCCGGTTGGTTGTATAGGAACGTTGCACAAATTCAGTATCCTGCAGTGCCGCTAATGCACCGACCAAGCCAAGGCTGCTGACATTGAAGGGTTGTCTGACCCGATTCATCAGGTTGGCGACTGCCGGGTGGGTCAGGCCAAACCCCACACGTACACCAGCAAGGCCGTAAACTTTAGAGAATGTTCTTGTAATCAGTAAGTTAGGAAACTGCTTTAACCATTTAATACTATCGGCTTTTTTGGTATCCGGCAAGTACTCATTATACGCTTCGTCCAATACAACCAGTACATCGCGCGAAACACGTTCCATGAAGCATAGTAAATCATCGGCATTCGATAAGGTACCGGTCGGGTTATTCGGGCTGGCGATAAATACGATGCGTGTTTCCGGAGTGATAGCATCCAGCATGGCCGGCAGGTCATGGCCATAATCCCTGGCTGGCACCGGGATGCCGTTGGCACCGATGGTTTGCACCACCAGCGGATAAACGGCAAAGGCATGTTGCGAGTAGACGGCTGCTGCGCCGGGTTTCAGGAAAACACGGGCGGCCAGATCCAGAATGTCATTGGAGCCATTGCCCAGAATGATCTGTTCGGTGTCAACGGCATACCGTTTGGATAATGCTGCTTTCAGCTCAAACCCGCTGCCATCCGGGTAGCGTGCTATTTCATTGAGTGCATCTGTCATGGCCTTGAGTGCGAGTGGGCTGGTTCCCAATGGATTTTCATTGGAAGCAAGCTTGATGACGCTGGATTCATTAATCCCCATCTCGCGCGCTAATTCCGCGATTGGCTTGCCGGGTTGATACGGTTGGATAGCACGGATATATTCCGGTGCGAAGTCACAAAGATTCATAGGATTAGATGTTTAAACGATGAGAAGAAATACAAAAATGAATGAGTCCGGTATGACAGTTATTGGATTACAGCAATATTATTATGTGGTTGGATAAGAGCCGAGTATTTTCAGGAACATTGCATTGTCTCGCAATGCTTCAAGTGCTGCTGAAACATTCTTGTCCTGCTGGTGTCCTTCAATATCAACAAAAAAAACATACTGCCAGAGACCGGTTTGTGACGGGCGCGATTCCAGCCGGCTCATGCTGACGCCATGCTGGGCCAGCGGCGCCAGTAATTGATAGATTGCACCCGCACGATTATTGGTCGACAGGATCAGTGATGTTTTATCTTTGCCGGAAACCGATACTTCCTGTTTGCCAATCACCAGAAAACGCGTCGTATTCCTTGGGTCATCCTCGATATTCTCGGCACAAATCGTCAAACCAAATATCTCTGCCGCTCTTTTGCCGGCAACTGCAGCCGCATTTTTATCCTGCGCGGCTTGCCGGGCTGCATCGGCATTGCTGGCGGCATTAATGTAGGCGGCATTGCCGAGCTGGGGCAAGTTGGTTTTCAGCCAGTGATTACATTGAGCAAAAGACTGTGGGTGCGAATAAATCTTGTTGATAATCGATAAGTCGGTTTGCTGAGCCATTAAAAACTGATGCACGGGCAACTGGATTTCACCGCAGACAAGTAAGGGTGTTTGCAATAGGAGATCCATGGTTTTGCTCACAGCACCTTCGGTCGAGTTTTCTACCGGTACGACACCATAATTTGCAGCGCCGGATTCAACTGTGCGAAATACTTCATCGATTGAGTCACAGGCCAGTGTCGTGATGGCGCTGCCAAAACGCTTTAATGCCGCTTCTTCGGAGAATGTGCCACTCGGACCGAGATAGGCGATTGTCATGGATTTTTCCAGAGACCGGCAGAGTGACATGATCTCAGTAAAAAGGTGCATAACATGCGCATTGGATAACGGTCCGGCATTTTGTTCGATCAGGCGTGTCAATATTTGTGCTTCGCGTTCAGGGCGGTAAACAATGCCGCTTTTCTTTATCGCTCCGATTTGCTGGGCAAGTTCGGCGCGCCGGTTCATCAACTTCAGTAACTCATCGTCAATAGCGTCGATCTGGTCGCGTAATTGTTTTAATTGTTCAGACATTGCAGGTAATTTTAGCTTAACAATAATTAATCAGGAGTTACCTGGATTGGATGGGTAAATAGCGTGCCATTAACACACCGGTGATCTTGCTGATTTCATTGAGGACCACCCGTGGTACCGGGCTGTCAACATCGACTAATGTGTAGGCCATTTCACTGCGGGACTTATTGGTCATGTTGTGGATGTTCAAACCGGCCTTAGCCATGCTGGTTGAGAGTTGTCCCAGGATATTGGGTACATTCGCATTGGCAACAGCTACCCGATAAGGGGATTCACGTTCCATAACCACATCTGGAAAGTTGACGGTGTTGACGATGTTTCCGTCTTCCAGATAATTCATCAGTTGATCGATGACCATTACGGCGCAGTTATCTTCCGCTTCCTGTGTCGAAGCGCCGAGATGGGGCAGCGTAATGACTGCCGGGTGATGCTGTAATTTCTGACTGGGAAAGTCGCTGACATAATACTTTATTTTGTGTGCTTCGATTCCTGCCAAAATGGCATCCTCATCAACGATCACATCGCGTGAGAAATTCAATAGAATCGTATGCGGTTTCATTGCCTTGACACTTTTGTCATTGATCAGATGGCGTGTTGAATCCAGTAATGGGACATGCACGCTGATAAAATCACTATGGCGCAGCAAGTCGTCGATGCTCTGTGCTTTTTTTACTGCGGAAGACAGACTCCAGGCAGATTCAACAGTTATCTTGGGATCATAGCCAATCACATGCATGCTCAATTTAAGGGCAGCATCAGCAACCAACCGACCAATTTCTCCCAGGCCGATGATACCCAGCGTGCGACCGGGTAATTCAGTACCGGAGAAACGTTTTTTCCCATCTTCGGCCAGTTTGTGCAGTGTTACATCGTCTCCGCTTAGATTTTTTACGAACTGCAATGCAGGTACCAGATTGCGTGCAGCCAGCAACATGCCCGCCAGTACCAGTTCCTTGACCGCATTGGCATTGGCGCCCGGCGTGTTAAATACGGGGATGCCACGTTGGCTCATATCCGATACCGGAATATTGTTGGTGCCCGCACCGGCGCGCCCTATGGCCAGGACGCTGCGAGGAATATTCATGGTCAGCATATTGTGTGAGCGTACTAAAATAGCATCCGGGTCAACCGTGTCATGACTTACCTGATAGTGATCCACAGGAAAACGCGCCAGACCCAGTGGTGAGATCTGGTTGATCGTGAGTATCTTAAAGAGGTTAGTTTGACTTTCAGGCATACTTATTTATTGGCGAAATCCTTCATAAATGCAACTAGTTTTGCAACCCCTGCAACAGGCATCGCATTATATATTGAAGCGCGCATTCCGCCCACAGAACGATGACCCTTCAGTTGAATCAGGCCATTTGCAGCGGCTTGCTTGAGAAATGGGTCATCCAATGCGGGGTCCTTCAGGGTGAAAGGTACGTTCATCCGCGAACGATCCGGCTTTTCCACCGGGCACCGATAAAAATCAGTGTTGTCCAGCAAGTCGTATAGCAGATTGGCTTTGGTGATATTGATTGTTTCGATGGCTGTAAGACCGCCCATTTGCTTGAGCCATGCAAATACCAGTCCGGTGATATACATGGCGTAAGTGGGGGGCGTGTTGTACATGGATGCATTGTCGGCATGTACCTGGTAGTCATAGAGTGTCGGCGTGCCCGCAATAGGCTTGCCCAACAAATCTTCACGGATGATAACCAGTGTTAATCCCGCTGGCCCCAGATTTTTCTGTGCACCGGCATAGATCAAGCCGTAGCGGGTAACATCCAGCGGTCGTGACAGAATATCCGAGGACATGTCAACAATCAACGGAATGGAGCCTGCCGGATCTATTTCCGGCACCCAGTTGAATTCAACACCACCAATGGTTTCATTGCTGGTGTAATGGATATAGGCTGCGTCCGGATTCAGTTGCCATGTATCCTGCGCAGGAACATAGGTAAAGTTGGTGTCTTCGGAAGAAGCGGCAATATTGACAGTGCAGTATCGTTTTGCTTCATCGATGGCCTTGGCCGACCATTGGCCGGTATTGACATAATCTGCTGTTTTCCTGCCGCGCAGCAGATTCATCGGTACCATGGAAAACTGACTGGAGGCGCCGCCCTGCAGGAATAAAATCTTATAGTTAGATGGTATTCCCACCAATTCGCGTAAATCACTTTCAGTCTTTTCAGCAATGGACATGAACTCTTTTCCGCGATGGCTCATCTCCATGATGGACATGCCGCTGCCCTGCCAGTCAAGCATCTCGTCACGTGCCTGTTCCAGAACCGTTTTAGGCAGTACGGCGGGTCCTGCACTGAAATTATAGATTTGATCCATCGGGTATTTTTGACTATGTGTTATCTATCGATTCTATCAATCAGATCATATACCTATTTTTAATCATCACCATCATCGCTTTCAATGACCCTTTCCAGACCGGCCAGTTTTTCACCTTTATCCAGATTAATAAGCGTGACGCCCTGTGTGGCGCGACTCATTTCACGAATCTCATTGACTCGGGTACGAATGAGCACACCGCCTGACGTGATAAGCATGATTTCATCATCCGGTTTAACCAGCTTTGCAGTGACCACTTTACCATTGCGTGCGCTGGTTTTGATCGCAATCATGCCTTGAGTGCCACGATTATGGCGTGTGTATTCGCTGATGGGGGTGCGCTTGCCATACCCGTTTTCAGTTGCAGTCAATACAGCGAGTTCTTCATTTTCAGCGACCAGCAGAGAGATGACCTTCTGTCCGGAGCCCAGTTTCATGCCGCGTACACCACGAGCGGTCCGTCCTACCGGACGTACATCATTTTCACTGAAACGCATGGCCTTGCCATTGTCCGAGAACAGCATGACATCGTGCTTGCCTTCGGTCAGTTCAACGCCGATCAGATAATCTCCGTCATCCAGTGCGATGGCGATGATGCCGTTGTTGCGCGGACGTGAGAATTCAGAGAGCGGTGTTTTCTTGACGGTACCCAAAGATGTTGCCATGAAAATAAAACGCGTCTCATCAAAGGCTTTGACGGCCAGAATCGCATTGATCTTTTCGCCTTCTTCCAGTTGTACCAGATTAATAATGGGTTTGCCACTAGACAGCCGACCACCTTGTGGCACTTCGTAAACCTTGATCCAGTACACGCGCCCCAAGCTGGAGAAACACAAAATATAGTCATGTGTGTTTGCAATAAACAGCT
>JBBTCY010000102.1:0-20474 GCA_038043005.1 Pseudomonadota bacterium | reverse complement strand
AGATATCACCCGCGATGGTCAGCGCCTTTTTCACGATATCTTTCGGGGGCAGGTCTGTGTTTTCCAGTAGTGCACGGGCCGCGGCCAGCGCATAGGAGCCGCCACTGCCGATCGCGGCAATGCCCAGTTCAGGTTCAATCACATCCCCGGCACCGGTAATAATCAGGGTGGCATCTTCATTTGCGACAACCAGCATGGCCTCTAATCGACGCAGGATTCGATCCGTGCGCCAGTCCTTGGCTAGCTCAACAGCCGAACGCATAATATGTCCGTGATGGGCTTCCAGTTTGCCTTCAAACCGTTCAAACAGCGTAAAGGCATCCGCCGTGCCTCCTGCAAAACCAGCCAGGATTTTGTCGTGATATAACCGCCTGACCTTGCGTGCGCTGGATTTAGCCACCACGGCTCCCAATGTGACCTGACCATCCCCACCCAGTGCGACTTGACGACCGCGCCTTACTGAAACAATTGTTGTCATGGAATTTACTTAACGTGTTACAAAATAATCATTATACCGTATAAAACCCGGGAGTCTGTCAGATAGAACGTTGGCGTCAATGATCAGCGCTTTTTCTTTGCACGCGGATGCGCCGTATCATAAACCTTGGTGAGATGCTGGAAATCCAGATGTGTATAGACTTGTGTGGATGTGATGTGTGCGTGGCCGAGCATTTCCTGTACCGCGCGTAAATCACCGCTTGATTGCAGGAGATGGGAAGCAAAAGAGTGTCGCAGCACATGAGGGTGTACATTCTGGTGAAGTCCCTGCTGCCTTGCCCGATTCTTCAGGCGATAGCTCAACGTGCGAGGACTGATTGCTTCGCCGCGATGAGACAGAAAGAGGGCGGTTACACCGGGCCGGATAATGTGATCTCTTTGTCTGAGCCAGGCTTTCAATGCCTGTATAGCCTGGATGCCAACCGGCACAATGCGGGTTTTGCCGCCTTTTCCGTTGACGCGGATCGTGCCATCCGGGAAATCGATATCGTCAGGTTTTAGTTGAGTGAGTTCTGCCAATCTTAAACCGGAAGAATAAAACAGTTCAAACATGGCGCTATCGCGAATCGTCAGATTGTCATTCACCGGGAAAGCCAGTAGTTGCGCTGCTTCATCGGGCGACAGAGCGTGTGGTAATTTACGGGGGGACTTGGGAACGCGTATTCCGATGCACGGGTTCTGCTGGTAGCGGTGATCACGTATCAGATAGGTATAGAACCCACGCCACGTCGATAGCATTCTGGCCAGGCTCCTGCCGGATAATCCCTTGCCATGAAGCTGGGCAATGATATGGCGTATATTTTGCGCCTGTACTTGCTCCAGATCAGTCTGCTTCACCAGTTTGAGCAGAACGCCAATATCATGCGTATAGCTCTTGCAGGTTAGCGGCGACAAGCGCCGCTCGTTGGTAAGATGATGGATAAATGCTGCAGCCAGTGACTCAGGTTTGCTGTTCATTCGCTAGCTGGTTATCGATTTCGGTAACATTGGGTGCTATTGATAAATCGTGCCGGGCAAGCGTTGTACTGATCAGATCCCCTAGTCGTTTCAGGTGCAGCGTTCCCATTTCAGGATAGAATCTCTTGGAGTCAGGGCTGGCCAGAACCAGTAATCCAATGGTTTGAGTTGTTTTCAGAGGAATCATGGAAAATGAATTCAGGAGTCCGGCATCCTCACCAAACCAGCTTTTGATTTCATTGGTGACATGATTGCCGCAATAGGGTTGTGTCAGGCTCTCGGCAATCGTGTGAATATCGAGGCTGGTCGTACTGAATTCAGTATAAGTCATGTTTTTGCAGGAAATATTCCAGATGCGTAGTGCGAAATGGGGAATTGAAAAATCCTGACGCAAACTGAAATCAAGTGTATTGAGCAGTTCACGGATGCTGGAAACGGATAGCAACGCGATTGATAAGCGATGCATTCTTTCGCTGATCGTGTCATTTTCCTCGCCAAAGCTGATCAATTCCAGCAGTTTATCCTGCAGGATGCGATTTCTTTCTCTTAACGAAATGATTTGCCGTTCATTGATGGAAACGACCCGATCATCATGGGGATGCGGAACAGTGATGTCAGATAACAAATAAGCATGGTCATTAAAAAATTGCGGGTGATCCTGTAGAAATTGTGCAACTTCTTCCGGCTTCATAATTATTCCCTAATGAATGACAAGTTAATTTCACCTTCAAATACGGTGATAGCCGGACCGGTCATCCAGACCGGTTCGTTCTGACCATTCCAGCAGATAGTCAGATCACCCCCTCGCGTACTGACTGTTACAGTTGGATCCAGCAGGTTTCTGGCAATGCCGGCGACAACCGCTGCACAGGCGCCCGTGCCGCAGGCCAGTGTTTCACCGGCACCACGTTCATATACGCGTAATCGGACATGACCACGGTCAATGATTTGCATATACCCCACATTAACCCGCTTGGGAAAACGGGGATGGGACTCAATGAGCAGTCCTTCACTGTTCACCGGTGCATTATCAATATCCTGAACAACGCGGACTGCATGGGGGTTTCCCATGGATAGTGCGCTTATTTCCACCTGAGCATCGGGTATGTCCAGTAAATAAATACTCTGGTATTTGTCGGCAATAAAAGGAATTTCATCCGGTTCAAATTTCGGTATACCCATATTGACAGTGATATTGCCGCTAATTTCTAATTTCGGCGTAATAACGCCACTTAATGTTTCGACATGGATCTCATTCTTTTGTGTTAATCCATGATCATGCACATACTTTACAAAACAGCGCGCACCATTTCCACATTGTTCAACTTCGCCCCCATCCGCGTTAAAAATACGATAGCGAAAGTCGGCCTGTCCCTGTGCTTTTTCAACCAGCAGGATTTGATCACAACCAATGCCGTAATGTCGATCGGCAAGAAAGCGAATTTGTTGCTGGCTCAGGTTTACTGATTGATTGATGCCATCAATCACAACAAAGTCATTGCCAAGACCCTGCATTTTAGTGAATTTCAAATTCATTATATGGAACGAATAGGTTATTTACATAGTTTAGTCATCGACATCAGGTGGTCATTCATAAAATAGCCACCACCAATATCAACAATGCTATCACCTATTATTTCAAATCCATATTTTTTATAGGCGGCAATAGCAGTGGAGTTTTGTTTGTTAACAGTGAGTATAAGGGAATTGCATGAATTTTTATGCATTGTATCCATCGCGTTTGCGATGAACAGGGCGCCGTAGCCTTTGTGTTGATGATCGATGTCAATATAAAGCTTGTCAATTTTCAGCGCATCCGATGCATCGGTGCGCATATAACAGGAGAACCCAATGATGGTTTCATCCAGTGTCATTTTTTGCCACCATACTGCTTCACTGGATACTTGTGACTTGATTAAAAGAGGACAGTATCGCTGTGCCAGCATATAGTCAATCTGGTCAGGGGAGATTATTTCTGCATAGTGATGCCGCCAGATTTTACCGGCCAATCTCGATACAACTGTGGCATCGAACATTGTTAAGGGTGAGATCTCCGGCATTTCACTGTTCACGGTTTGGATTGCATGACTATCGATCGATGGAGTATACAGAATCTTTGGGTATAGTTTAGAGGGGGTGCTGAATAGGATGTTCTGGTTTGAAATACTGATACCCCGCACATCTGTTGATGTGCAGTAATATCAGTACACGATTAAAATACAATCCGGCTATTTCTTGTCGCGATGCTCCTCAGGTACTTTATGATCCGGCTTGATCGTTTGCCCATAAGTAGATGGATCAGGAGAATCGGGTGTCGTGGGTTTGCCACAGCCAATTAATGCAATTGCCGTAAAAATGGCGATCAGAACGGTATATTTCATATTTTTTCCCTTATATTTTAATAAATGTGCGGTTTTACAAAAAAGCCACAACCGGAATATATGGTGCCGCGATTGATACAGAATTATTTTGATCTAGATCAATTTAGTATCGTTTTATTCAAAAATGAATACATAAGCAGTCGCGTACAATGCTTGTTAGAGTTCTTCAGCCGGACATAATTTGTTATACTGACGGGCTGATACGTTCAAAATTTAAACTGGCAAAATAATATGAGTGAATATCTTTTTACTTCTGAATCTGTTTCTGAAGGGCACCCCGATAAAGTCGCTGATCAAATTTCCGATGCGGTGCTGGATGCAATCTTGAGTCAGGATGCAAACGCGCGGGTGGCTTGTGAGACGTTGTGCAGTACCGGGCTCATCGTAATGTCCGGAGAAATAACAACACATGCATCGGTTGATTACAATGTCATTGCGCGCGATGTCGTTAAAAAAATTGGCTATACCAGCTCTGCGATTGGATTTGATTCAACGACCTGTGCCGTATTGACTGCATTTAATAAGCAATCGCCCGATATTGCACAGGGCGTTAATCGAAGCAAAGAAGAAGAAATGGATCAGGGAGCGGGCGACCAGGGATTGATGTTTGGCTATGCCTGCGATGAAACGCCTCAATTGATGCCGATGCCGATTTTCTATGCACACCGTCTGGTCGAGCGGCAGGCGGAACTGAGAAAGAACGGGAGATTAGCCTGGTTACGTCCCGATGCCAAGTCACAGGTTTCAGTGAGATATCAGGATGGCAAGCCGCGGCAGATTGAAACGGTGGTTATCTCAACACAGCATGACCCTGACATTTCGCATAAGGCGTTGAGTGAAGCCGTTATTGAAGAAATCATTAAACCTGTGCTACCCCGTGACATGATTGGCGACAAAATCAATTATCTGGTTAATCCAACCGGACGTTTTGTCGTTGGGGGGCCGATGGGTGATTGTGGTTTGACAGGTCGGAAAATTATTGTTGATAGCTATGGCGGCGCTGCTCACCATGGTGGCGGTGCTTTTTCCGGCAAGGATCCCTCGAAAGTTGATCGTTCGGCAACCTATGCCGGTCGCTATGTCGCAAAAAATATCGTGGCGGCAGGAATTGCGAGCAAGTGTGAAGTGCAGGTGGCATATGCTATCGGCGTGGCAAAACCGGTTTCCTTGATGGTCAATACCTTCGGTACGGGCAGGATTTCGGATGATAGGATCATTCAATTGATTGAACGGCATTTTGATTTGCGCCCGCGTGGAATCATTCATTCACTTAACCTGTTACGTCCTATTTATTTGAAGACAGCGGCATATGGCCATTTTGGCCGGGAAGATGCGGATTTTACCTGGGAAGCAACTGATAAGGCTGCACAGTTGCGTGCAGATTCCGGTATATAAGGTAATGGGAAGAAAAGTTATTACGAAAAATTATTAAACAGATTTACCCCGATAGGCTGAGGAGCGCTGCAACGGCAAGTTCCGTGAGGCTCAGCGTATAGGGAATTGTCACAACGGCGCTCGTTCATACTTGGGAGAAAAATTATGAACGCTGTGCTCAATTCGGATGGAACCCCTTTTTCTGACTACAAGGTTGCCGATATATCATTGGCGGACTGGGGACGCAAGGAAATAGCCATTGCAGAAACCGAGATGCCTGGTCTGATGGCGTTGCGTGAAGAATACGCAAATCAGAAGCCGTTGAAGGGTGCAAGGATTGCAGGTTCACTGCACATGACCATACAAACAGCTGTATTAATTGAAACACTGGTTGCTTTGGGTGCGGAAGTGCGTTGGGCTTCCTGTAATATTTTTTCGACACAGGATCACGCCGCAGCTGCGATCGCAGCGAGAGGTATTCCGGTTTTCGCTTATAAGGGTGAATCGCTGGAAGATTACTGGGAATATGCGCACCAGATCTTTGAATGGAGAACGGGCAGTCAATCCAGCAGTGCTAACATGATTCTTGATGATGGTGGCGACGCAACACTGCTGCTTATATTAGGAACCAAGGCAGAAAAAGATATTTCAGTGATATCAAATCCCGGCAATGAAGAAGAACGCGTTCTTTTTGCTTCCATCAGAAATAAATTAGCCAGTCAGGCGAACTGGTATTCAAAAAACCTTTCCGGAATACGCGGTGTCACAGAAGAAACCACCACAGGTGTTCATCGCCTGTATGAAATGCAGCGAAATGGAGAATTGCCATTCCCAGCGTTTAATGTGAACGATTCTGTTACAAAATCCAAATTTGATAATTTGTATGGATGCCGGGAATCACTGGTAGATGGCATTAAGCGCGCAACCGATGTCATGATTGCCGGGAAAATTGCATTGGTTTGCGGGTATGGGGATGTGGGCAAGGGCTGTGCGCAATCCCTGCGTGGCTTGGGCGCTACGGTCTGGATTACGGAAATAGATCCGATCTGTGCGCTTCAGGCAGCTATGGAAGGCTATCGTGTCGTGACAATGAATGACGCCTGTGATCAGGCGGACATATTTGTCACCGCCACCGGTAATCTGAGAGTGATTACCCATGATCATATGCTGAGAATGAAGAATCAGGCGATTGTTTGTAATATTGGCCATTTTGATTCTGAAATCGATATTGCTTCAGTACAAAAATATCAATGGGAGAATATTAAACCGCAGGTGGATCATGTGATATTCCCATCAGGCCGGCGGATTATCGTATTGGCGCAGGGAAGGCTGGTTAACCTGGGTTGTGCCACCGGTCATCCTTCATTTGTGATGTCCAGTTCATTTACCAATCAGGTGCTGGCGCAGATGGAACTATGGCAGAACGGAGAGAAATACCAGAAGAATGTCTATGTCCTGCCAAAGTATCTGGATGAAAAAGTGGCGCGATTGCACATTGGTAAACTGGGTGTAAAACTGACTGAATTGACGGATGAGCAGGCAAAATATCTCAATCTGAACAAAAACGGTCCCTATAAACCAGAAATGTATCGGTATTAAAAGCTGATCCGATCAGAGTGGGGCTAATCAGTTTCAAGGTTAAGTGTTATCTGAAAATTGATTGAGGTTAGTTTTCTGGCACCACTCTTTTTTAAGTATCTGGAATTTTTGTTTTGGATGCCAATCAAGATGGAATCACAAAAAGGATTTACACCAACCTTCAGTTTTGAGCTTTTTCCGCCTCAAACCCCTCAGGGTGTTGAAAAACTGCGCCTGACCCGGAAAGAATTAGCTCAATTTAAACCGAAATTTTTCTCTGTGACTTTCGGAGCAGGTGGTTCAACACGTGAACGGACTTTGGAAACAGTGCTGGAGATACAGGCGGAAGGGCACAGCGTTGCGCCGCATCTTTCCTGTATTGGTTCGACACGCGAGAATATAAGAGCGATTCTGGAGCGATACCAGGCATCAGGTGTCAATCACCTTGTCGCATTGCGAGGTGATTTGCCATCCGGTATGGCCCAGGCTGGGGAATTCCGGTTTGCGAGTGAATTAGTAGCCTTCATAAGACAGGAATTTGGCCATACTTTTCATATCGATGTGGCGGCTTATCCTGAGTACCATCCGCAATCCAGATCGGCACAAACGGATCTTGAAAATTTTAAACGGAAAATCGAAGCCGGTGCGGATTCTGCAATAACCCAGTATTTTTATAATGCGGATGCCTATTTTAATTTTGTGGATTCCTGTGAAGCGATTGGGTTAAAGATTCCTATTGTTCCGGGGATCATGCCAATTAATAAATATTCACAGTTAATTCGCTTTTCCGATACCTGTGGCGCAGAAATCCCACGCTGGATTCGCAGAAAACTTGAAGGGTTTGGCGATGATTCGGAGTCTGTCCAGGCATTTGGACTGGATATGGTGACTGATCTGTGTGAGCGGTTGCTGAAAGCAGGCGCGCCCGGTCTGCATTTTTACACTTTAAATTCAGCCAGTCTGACAGCAATGATCTGGCAGAGGCTGGTCAGTAAATGAAGCATTGACTCACCGGTTGAGCATACGACCAGATTATAGACTATAAGGCTATCTATCATTTATCAATGCTCACCTTACTGTTCAATACTGTGCGGGTAGGACAACAAACAGAGTGCATGCCGGGAAATTTTCTTGATTAAATAAGCCGGTATATAATGTGTATCAGTGAAGTTCGATGATAACAAAAAAGGTACAAGGTTCTGAAATGAAAGAAATAGAAACGGATTCAACGAAATTAACACCAGAAGCATCTCTTCCTTCGTCCGCATCAGCGATGGATGCATGCATTGCACATGTCAAGGAGGTAATGGCTACTCAGCTTGGGTTAATAAAAGATCGGGGATATGATTTTGCCCCACAATTCAAAGAGATGACAACGCAGCTTTATATGCTGGGTATTTTATGGAAATTTGCGGAAGGTCTGGAAAATATAGGAGATGCCCGCGAATTTGCCTTCTCGGCGTTTGAGGCAATGCTGATTAAAGATGGCATACCAAAGAAGAATGCACTGAAGCGCATGGAATTTTTGAGGAAAATGTCGCAACTGGAAGACGGTCATAATGCACTGGCGGTCGCGATCGGCTATGAAGCCCAGCCAGATGATAACAGTCTTGCCGAAGTGTTTGACCATTATATTGATGATACGCAAGTTTCAGGTGCGTTCTGGCGACTTTATGAACGTGGTAGAAAGACGATGCTGTATGGAGGCCTGGTAATCTTTTTTCTGGTCGTCTGGTTTATTACACTGTTCATGCCTGGAAATAGCGCTGTTGCGATTCTGGCGAGCGGCCTGATTTCGGCGGCGCTTTTTGTAATTCCCGTTTTTCTGGTGGGTGTCGTGATATATCACCGGAAAATCAAAAAAAACAAAACGACCTGATTAATATTCGTGATGAGTTTTCGTGAGCTTGATTGATGCTGTTCTATTCATGGAAATCTTTTGATTAGCATACCGAACCGACTGCCAGTATAAGAATGAGCGCACATATTATTGATGGCAAAGCATTAGCAGGACAAGTGCGCGCGGAATGGAAACTTCGCGCGGATAAACTCATTCAGCAAGGCATAAAACCAGGCCTGGCGGTGATTATTGTTGGGGATAGTCCTGCTTCTGCGATATATGTCCGTAACAAGGTAAAAGCTTGCAGTGAGATCGGCATCCACTCCGAAGTTCATAGCTTTTCAGGCACCGCACAACAGGAAGAGGTGCTGGAATGTATCCGCACATTAAATGAGAGTGCCTATATTCATGGAATACTGGTGCAATTACCCCTCCCGCCCCATTTCGTCAATAATCAGGTCATCACTTCCATTGCGGTTGACAAGGATGTTGACGGATTTCATTTATACAATGTCGGCGCGCTGGTGACGGGCAATACACTCTTTCCACCCTGTACGCCCTATGGGGTAATGGTGATGCTGGAAAAGAACAATATTCCAATTGAAGGCCGCCATGCAGTTGTGATAGGGCGCAGTAATATTGTTGGCAAGCCGATGGCTTTGATGTTGCTTGCACAAGGGGCCACTGTTACCATCTGTACGTCTAAGACGCATGATCTGGCTCAATTCACAAAGAGTGCCGACATTCTGGTGGTTGCAACAGGCCGACCGAGAATGATTACGGCAGAAATGGTGAAGCCAGGTGCAACAGTGATTGATGTCGGCATTAATCGATTGCCGGATGGAACGCTTTGCGGGGATGTCGATTTTGAATCTGTCAAAGAAGTTGCCGGTTATATTACGCCAGTACCGGGTGGCGTCGGGCCAATGACTATTACCATGTTACTGTGCAATACGATTGCTGCTGCGGAACGTGTACAAGCTCGTGGCTAGGAGCCTGTCGGACTTAAGGCAAATCTACTGCGCCAACAGGATAATGGTTCATATTCCCTCAATTTCTCGTTACATAGTCTTGCTATGTGCCTCAAAATTGAGAAGATATGACTCATTCTCTTACCTGGCTCACTACGATTGCTTAAGTTCGACACGCTCCTGGTGTAAATATATTAATTTTGATGGATAAGCCTGAACATGGTGCAACCTGATATAGATCCACAAGAAACCCAGGAATGGCTGGATGCGCTGGAGTCAGTATTGATGAATGAGGGTGGAGAGCGCGCTCATTTTTTACTCGAAAAACTGATTGAAAAGGCACGTCGTTCTGGCGCATACCTTCCTTATAGCGCTACCACAGCCTATATTAATACGATCCCGACTGGCAAAGAAGAACGCTCGCCGGGTAATAATGCGATAGAGCACCGGATCCGGTCGTATGTTCGCTGGAACGCCATGGCGATGGTATTGCGCGCTAATAAAGCGACCAATGTAGGCGGCCATATTGCCAGTTTTGCCTCGGCAGCCACGTTGTATGACATCGGTTATAACCATTTCTGGCATACTTCGTGTGAAAATCATGGGGGAGACTTGGTGTATGTACAAGGACATTCTTCACCCGGTATCTATGCCTATGCTTTTTTATCCGGTGAACTGACGCAGGAACAACTCGATAATTTTCGCCAGGAAGCCGGCGGAAATGGATTGTCTTCCTATCCTCATCCGTGGCTGATGCCAACCTTCTGGCAATTTCCGACTGTCTCAATGGGTCTGGGGCCGTTAATGGCGATCTACCAGGCGCGTTTCATGAAGTATCTGGGAAGCCGGGAGCTTGCCAATACGGAAGGCCGGAAAATCTGGGCTTTCATGGGCGATGGCGAAATGGATGAGCCGGAGTCATTGGGCGCCATTCCCCTGGCCTCGCGTGAGAATCTGGATAACTTGATCTTTGTTGTCAACTGCAATCTTCAACGACTCGATGGGCCGGTGCGTGGAAACAGCAAGATCATCCAGGAACTGGAAGGCGCATTCCGCGGCGCAGGCTGGAACGTAATCAAGGTCATCTGGGGTTCCTACTGGGATCCATTACTGGCGAGAGATACAAAAGGATTGCTGCAAAAGCGCATGATGGAATGCGTGGATGGTGAATATCAGAACTTTAAGGCGCGAGATGGTGCTTACGTCCGTGAGCATTTTTTCGGTAAGTATCCTGAGCTGCTGGAGATGGTCGCCAATATGTCGGATGATGATATCTGGCGATTAAACCGGGGTGGTCACGACCCTTACAAGGTGTACGCAGCGTATGCGACTGCGGTTAAGCATACCGGTCAGCCGACGGTCATACTGGCTAAGACGATCAAGGGTTATGGCATGGGGGAAGCGGGGGAAGCCCAGAATATAACGCATCAGCAGAAAAAAATGGGAACGACCTCGTTAAAGGCTTTCCGTGATCGTTTCGGTCTGAATATCCCCGATGACAAAATTGATGAAATTCCCTATCTGGTATTTGACAAGGATTCTCCTGAACATGCCTATATGCAGGAGCGGCGCCGTGCGATGGGCGGCTTCTTTCATCGCCGGAAAACAAGTGCCAAAACATTGGAGATCCCGGCCTTATCTGCCTTTGATACCTTGCTCAAGGCCGGTGGGGAAGGGCGTGAATCGTCGACCACAATGGCATTTGTACGTATTCTCAATATCCTGGTCAAGGATAAACAGATCGGTCGGCATATTGTGCCGATCGTTGCGGATGAGTCGCGCACATTTGGTATGGAAGGAATGTTCCGGCAACTGGGCATCTGGTCATCGGTCGGCCAGCTCTACACGCCGCAGGATGCCGATCAGCTGATGTACTATAAGGAAGACAAGCACGGCCAGATACTGCAGGAAGGCATTAATGAAGCCGGCGCCATGTCGTCATGGATCGCTGCGGCCACAGCCTACAGCACCCATGGCGTGCAAATGATCCCTTTCTTTATTTTTTATTCCATGTTCGGGTTTCAGCGGATTGGCGATCTGGCCTGGGCAGCCGGAGATTTGCGGTGTCGCGGCTTCCTGCTGGGCGGGACAGCGGGACGCACGACGCTGAATGGAGAAGGCTTGCAGCACGAGGACGGACATAGCCATCTGGTTGCCTCGACCATTCCCAACTGCGTATCGTATGACCCGACGTTCGCCTATGAGCTGGCAGTTATTATCCAGGACGGATTGCGGCGCATGTATCAGGAGCAGGAAGATGTTTATTATTACATCACTGTGATGAACGAGAATTACACCCATCCTGAGATGCCTGCAGGTGCTGAAAAAGGCATACTGAAGGGCATGTATCTGTTTCGTGACAATGATCGTAAAAGTAAAAATTTACGTGTTCAATTATTGGGCTCCGGCACTATTTTGCGTGAAGTGATTGCTGCAGCGGATATCCTTAAAAGGGACTTTGCTATCGACGCGGATATCTGGAGTGTAACCAGCTTCAATGAATTAAGGCGAGAAGCGCTGAGCGTTACCCGCTGGAATATGCTGCACCCGACCAAGCCGTCTAAAACTTCTCATGTGGAAAATTGTTTTAAGGGGCGGGAAGGCCCTGTCGTGGCTGCAACGGATTATATGAAGATTTATGCGGATCAGATTCGTGAATTCGTACCCGGTGTTTACCGTGTATTAGGTACGGATGGCTTTGGGCGTTCGGATACGCGCGAGAAATTGCGCCAGTTTTTTGAAGTTGATCGTTACTATATCGTGATTGCAGCACTGAAAGCACTGGCAGAATCAGGAAAAATTCCTGATAAGCAGGTTGCCCAGGCGATCCGCACATTTGGCATTGATCCGGATAAGCCGAACCCAACAACAATTTGACAAATAGATGGTCAGGATCATTCTGTTATCTTTTCGTATCAATGTGATTTAAGGAAAGCATGTGGTTGAACTTAAGCAAGTAACGGTACCGGATATTGGTGATTTCAAGGATGTGCCCATCATTGAAGTGCTGGTAAAACCGGGCGATGAGATTAATGCGGAAGATTCAATTGTTACATTGGAATCCGATAAGGCAACGATCGAAATTCCATCACCGTTTGCGGGCCGAGTTAAAAAAGTACTGGTTAAACCGGGACATAAAGTTTCTGAAGGCACTCCCATTCTGACCATCGAAGTATCCGAGGCTCAGAAGAAAGAATCGCCGGATACCAGCACCAGTCCTCCAGACGAACCGGTGAAAGATACAGAACCACCATCGAACATTCCAGCAATAGAGCCTGTTCCCATACTGCCCGAGAAGAAACAGGTGCAGACGGCGGTTCCGCTTGAGAAGAATCCGTTATCAACAGCGCATGCCGGTCCATCCGTGCGTCGTTTTGCACGGGAACTGGGTGTGAATATCGACCGGATCGTTGGCAGCGGGCCGAAACACCGTATTCTTAAGGAAGATGTTCAGGCATATGTCAAAGCTGAATTATCAAAACAGCAGGGGAATAATGCCGGTGCAGCGTTTAATTTACTACCATGGCCACAGGTCGATTTCGCCAAGTATGGCCCGATAGAGTTAAAGCCACTATCCCGCATCAAGCAGATTTCCGGTGCAAATTTACATCGCAATTGGGTGATGATTCCTCATGTGACGCAATTTGATGAAGCGGATATTACGGGTCTGGAAGCATTGCGGAAAGAATCCAATGAAACCCGCAAGGATGATACTGTGAAATTGACGTTACTGGCTTTCCTGATGAAAGCATTGATTTCACCATTAAAAAAATTTCCGGAATTGAATGCGTCGCTGGATCAAAATATTGATGGAGAAGCCAACCTCATTATCAAGCATTTTTATCATATCGGTTTTGCGGTTGATACGATCAACGGCTTGATGGTTCCTGTGATTCGGGATGTTGATCAGAAAGGTGTGATCGTTATTGCGGAAGAACTCAGCAAACTGTCAGCGTTAGCGCGTGACGGTAAATTAAAGCCCACAGATATGCAGGGCGCCAGTTTCACCATTTCCAGCTTGGGCGGGATCGGAGGTACGGCGTTTACACCTATTATTAATGCGCCAGAGGTGGCCATTCTGGGCGTTTCCAAGGCAACGATCAAGCCGGTTTATCGTGATAATCAATTTGTTCCCCGTTTAATGCTGCCTTTATCACTGTCGTATGACCACCGGGTTATTGATGGCGCAACCGCAGCGCGATTCACGACAAATTTAACGGAAGTATTAATGGATATGCGCCTGGCCCTATTATAGGCGTCGCTGGTGGTGATCGGCTAATCGGACAGCTGGGTCATCGATAGTGAAAATATGGTTGGATTCCGGGATGGCACACAGGGAGTGATGATCGATCAATTGCCTCTTATTGGTATATATGGTGGAACATTCGATCCCATTCACTATGGCCATCTTCGCATTGCGGAAGAATTATCCAATATCATTGATTGGGATCGTGTCTATTTTGTACCGTCAGGATCTCCCCGATTAAAGGATGCTCCAGTAGCATCACGATATCATCGGTCTGCGATGGTCAGTCTGGCTATTCAGGGTAACGGGAGATTCGCACTTGATGAACGGGAAATCAACCGCACCGGGGTCAGTGCCACAGTCGATTCATTACATGAATATCGATCGGAATATGGTCATGCGACGGCACTATGCTTTATCATGGGAATGGATGTGTTTGAAAATATTCATCAGTGGCATAATTGGCATGAACTGTTCGATCTCTGTCATCTGGTTATTGTTAATCGCCCGGGAAGCGTAGCATCGATGATGGCTTTACACCATGATGTAAAAGAAGAGTTTAATGCGCGTCATGTTTTGACGACTGACAATTTTAGACACCGGTCAAATGGATTTATTTATATGGCACAGACATCCCTGCTGGAAATATCCGCCACACAAATCCGTGCCTTGCTGGCAACAGGAAAAAGTATCCGGTATTTGCTTCCTGAAGCAGTTTCAGATTACATTCAATCAAATCACCTTTATTCTGGAAGAACATGACTTCAAAAGATCTCGTGGATACCGTTATTTCATCGCTTGAAGATATAAAAGCGTATGACATAAAGGTACTCGATGTTACAAAACTTACATCACTGTTCGATTACATGATTATTGCCAGTGCGGATTCAACCCGTCAGGCCAAAGCACTGGCAGTCAATGTTCAGGAGAAGGTGAAATCAGCCGGCAGAAGTGTTTATAGTGTAGAAGGGGAGCAGACAGGTGGATGGGTGCTGGTCGATATGGGAGATGTCATCATTCATATTATGCAGCCTGCGATGCGGGAATATTACAGCCTGGAAACACTGTGGACTCAATGAATTTATTAAATACTGATTTATTAATAACCCGGTATATACAAGACAAAAATTTATAAAAATATTTTATATGAAATTTTATATACTGGCGGTTGGAAACAAGATGCCGGACTGGATCAAAACAGGCTATCTTGAATATATCAAACGCATCCCTCCTGAGATAACTGTTAAATTGATTGAAATTAAACCTGAAAAACATGGTAACAATAAACAGATAGAACAGTTATTGTCGACAGAAAGTCAGCGAATTCAGGCAGCATTACCGTCACAGTGCCGGATAGTCGTGCTGGACGAACGTGGATTGCCGTGGACTACGATCGAATTTTCAAAAACAATTACCCGATGGATGAATGAAGGAGGTGATATCGTATTTATTATAGGTGGTTCAGAAGGATTGCACTGGGATATTAAACAGATGGCTGATGAGATGTTTGCACTGTCGGCACTAACCCTGCCGCATGGTTTAGTGCGAGTGCTGCTGGCTGAACAATTGTATCGCGCTATATCAGTTATTAAGGGGCACCCGTATCATCGGGGCTGAGACGGTCCAGTGAGCAGAATGACTGTTTCTTCTCTGGAATTATATTGGAAGAGATAACATTTCAGATTAAATTTATTAGAGATAACATTTACTATGATATTTGCTGATAACCAGATTTATCTTGCTTCACGCAGTCTCAGACGGCGTGAATTGCTAAAACAGATTGGCGTGAAATTCAATATCCTGTTAATGCGCGAAACACTTGACCGTCAAATCGACGTGGATGAGAAACCGCTTCCCGATGAAACACCGACGGACTACATTTACCGTATTGTTCATGTGAAAGCAGATGAAGGATGGAAACGGTTACTTCAGCGTAAATTGCCTTTATTGCCGGTACTGGTTGCTGATACAGTCGTCACGCTGGATGGTCGTATCCTGGGTAAACCAAAAGATGCAGCGCAAGCGGAAGAAATGCTGAAAGCATTATCCGGCCGGTCACATCAGGTTCTGACAGCAATAGGGGTTGGCGTTCGTGATAAAGTACAAATCAGACTATCCACCACCACCGTCAGATTCCGCGAAATTGGTGATCGCGAAATTCGTAACTGTATCGCACATGGCAAAGTGTTTGATAAGGCAGGAGGCTATGCGATTCAGGGCATGGCGGCCGCTTTTATTATCGAGATCATTGGCAGTTATAGTGGTGTGATGGGACTGCCGTTATTTGAGACGGCCCAGCTATTAGAGGAAACTGGAATAGAAATTTTCCCTTGATGTATTTCTGGGTTGCCTGTCTATATCATTTCGAGCGCAACGCGATATCGTATGAAATACGTAGAAACGATCTCGAGTTATGCTTTTAGCAGGGCAACCATTCGGAAATTCCTTAATAAAACCACAGTAATCTGCATTCACCATGACCAACGAAATTCTGGTAAATATTACTCCGCAAGAAACGCGTGTTGCCATCATCGAGCAAGGCGTAACACAGGAACTGCATATTGAACGAACCAGTGACTGCGGCATTGTCGGGAATATATATAACGGTCGTGTGAGCCGGGTTCTGCCGGGCATGCAATCGGCGTTTGTGGACATCGGACTTGATCGGGCAGCCTTCCTGCATGTTGCGGATATCTGGGAATCAAATCAGAATGGCGAGATAACAAAACCGATTGAAAAACGGTTGTATGAAGGGAACAGCATTCTTGTACAGGTTATCAAGGATGCGATCGGTACAAAAGGTGCGCGCCTTTCAACACAGATCAGTCTTGCAGGCCGTATGCTGGTGTATTTGCCGCAGGAGTCGCATATCGGTATTTCACAACGTATTGAAGATGACAAAGAGCGTGATTTGCTGCGCGAGAAATTGCAGCAGATTCTGCCGGCGGATGAGAAGGGTGGTTACATTATCAGAACCATGGCAGAAACAGCTGATGAGCACGATCTGCAAGCAGACATTGAATACCTGCACCGGCTCTGGCACGATATTCAGAAGAAATCCCTGACCATTTCCGCACCTGCCCTGCTTTATCAGGATTTAGACCTCAGCCACCGCGTATTGCGTGATTTCGTGACAGACGACACAACACGCATCCAGGTGGATTCCCGCGAGAATTTTCAGAAACTTGTGAAGTTTGCAAACAGCTACATGACAAATATTGTGGATCGTGTCGAGCTATATACCGGTGACCGGCCTTTATTTGATTTATACGGTGTCGAAGAAGAAATCGAAAAATCACTGGCGAGGCGCGTTAATCTTAAGTCCGGCGGCTATCTGATCATTGACCAGACCGAAGCGCTGACCACAATGGATGTCAATACCGGTGGATTTATCGGTGTTCGCAGTTTTGATGACACGGTCTTTAAAACAAATCTTGAAGCCGCACAGGTTATCGCCCGGCAGCTTCGTCTGCGTAATCTGGGTGGTATGATCATCATTGATTTCATAGATATGGATTCTGAGGAGCACAGGAATGCCGTGTTAACCGAATTCAATAAAGCACTGATGAGGGATCGGACCAGAATAACCGTCAGTGGATTCAGTGCGCTTGGGTTGGTTGAAATGACCAGAAAACGGACCCGGGAAAGTCTGGCGCATGTTTTATGCGAACCTTGTCCGACCTGCCAGGGGCGGGGAGAAATCAGAACAGCCAGAACGATTTGCTATGAAATCTTACGTGAATTACTGCGTGAATCACGACAGTTTGATGCGAATGAATTTCGCATTCTTGCGGCACAACCCGTGATTGACTTATTCCTGGATGAAGAATCACAGAGTCTGGCGCAATTGGGGGATTTCATTGCCAAGCCGATCAGCCTGGAAGTTGAAGAATCCTATACCCAGGAACAATACGATGTGATATTGATGTGATCACCAGAAGATTAACCCCGGTTGTGATGACGGAATACATGATTTTCACTATTAAAGGAGGTGTAGCAGGCGAGCAAGCAGGGTTTGTATAAAAGACGGGAAGGAAATAAGCAGGTGTTACACATGAAATTAAACGCTCAATCTTAATGAAAAGGGAATAATTTATGAAACACACAAAAAAAATATCAGGTGTTTTTGCTATCACTACGGCTATTACATTCCTGACCGCTATACCGGATACGGCCACAGCCGGCCAGGATCCCTTTATTGGAGAAATCAACTACGTGGCATTTAATTATGCACCTGTCGGATGGCAGCTTTGTAACGGGCAGACAATGTCCATCAGTCAGAATAACGCACTGTTTGCGCTGTTGGGGACAGTCTATGGCGGAGATGGACAGACAACCTTCAAGCTGCCCGACATGCGCGGTAAAGTACCTGTTCATCAAGGTCAATCCACAAACGGCACTAATTATCTGATGGGACAAACCAGTGGGATGGAAAATGTTACGCTAACAATTAATAATATGCCCGCACATAACCATCCAGCCACAGCTACATCAGCATCCACTTCTGCAGTGAATCCCGGTGCTACTGCAACCTCGACACTCAAGGCAGTAAATGCTGATCCTAATGCCAGTACTGCGCAGTGGAATTCATTGGCAAATGGCGCCAGAGCAGCAAATGTCTATTCCACAACCGCACCCAGTGTCAGCATGAATGCGGCTTCTGTAGAAACATCATTGAGCGGAGTGGGTATAACAACCACGACCAGCACCAATGTCAGTGTCGGATCAGCCGGTGGATCGCAGCCGTTTTCCATCATGCAGCCGTATACCGTTGTGAACTGTATTATTGCCACGCAGGGTATTTTTCCTTCACGGCCCTGAACGGTCTAATCGGATATTGACGAACCGGGAATGGAAGCGAATATTTCAGCGCCTGAGATAATCAGGGCATTTGATTATTCGTGTCCATTCAGGGTTTGGTTGATTCATCATTCTCTGCTTCTTATATGAAGAAAAATCTATTGGTATTTGTTTGCCTGATAGCGCTATGGCCAGAAAGTTATGTCTATTCCGCAACCAATACCGTGCTGTCGCTACAGGAGGCACAGGCAGCGCTGGTGGCAAGTGATTATGAAAAAGCATTTTCCGGTTATTACGCTATTGTCGGCACTGATAAAAACCCGCTGGCTCAATTCTCTATAGGTCTTTTTTATCAGAACGGTTGGGGGCGTGCCGTTGATAAAATAGCCGCCTGTCAGTGGTTTGAACAAGCAGCCCAGGGAGGTATTCCCACCGCACAGTACCTGACTGGCATCTGCCTTGAAGAAGGTGTGCATCGTCCGGTAGATTATGTGGCAGCTGCCAACTGGTTTGAAAAAGCTGCGCAGGCCGGGCAGCTACATGCCTATTGTAACCTCGGCAATCTGCATATGACCGGGAAAGGTGTTGCCAAGGATTCCGTTAAAGCACTGCAACTGTGTCATCCTGCTGCCCAGCAGGGCGCTATTCCGGCCCAGCTATGGATGGGGAAGTTTTATCTTGAAGGCGATGCGTCCATTCAAAACGGGCAGGAAGCATCTCGCTGGTTTGAAGCCGCCGCCCAGAAACAGTCTCCTGAAGCCTTTTATTATTTAGGCATACTCATGCAAAAAGGCCTGGTGGAGGGACACACAACGGAAAAAGCCCGACAAATGTTTGAGCAGGCTGCCGCACTCAAGTACGTACCGGCCTATTTCCAGACCGGAAAGCTCTTTTTTAATGCGGATCCGGATCCGCAAACCAGCCGGTTGTCGGCAGAACATCTCGCCAAAGCCTACTTGTGGCTCTCAGCCACGCTACAACGATCAGAAAATCCGAATGAATTGGCTGAATCGAAACGAATGCTGGAACAGATATTGACCATGATGCCGGAAACGTGGCTCAGTGAGCTGAATCAGAAGGTAATGCGCCATTTACAGCAGAATGATTAGCTATCGGTTTTACGTAATGAAAGGGCATGTATTGGCATTAGAAACTTTATTCAACAGACTGTTTTTCTAAATATTTTTATAAACTCTTCCGATAAGAGTGAATTAATATACTGACCAGACCTTCAGAGAAGTCCGGATGCAGTCAACTGATTCAAGATTTCCCATAAAAATGACTAAACAAGGAACGAAATTATGATCAATCAGGCAATGCAACCGAAACGCTCTATTTTATTTATCAATGAGGATATAGCGGATTATCAGACACTGATTGACGGCGTGAAGCCCGGTACGGAAGTCCATGTGCTGGATATCGCGCAGGGTGGGCTGGTGCAGATTGCGAAAATCCTGACAGACCGCAGCGGTATCGATGCCATCCACATTATTTCCCACGGTTCGGCGGGCAGGCTGCTGATCGGTTCCACCCCAGTAACAGGCACCAATTTGCAGGATTATTCCGATGAATTAACTGCTATCGGCAATGCATTGTCACCGGATGGCGATATTCTGCTGTATGGCTGCCATGTAGGCGCCGGTGCGCAGGGAGCTGCTTTTGTTGCTGCGCTGGCCGATGCTACGGGAGCCAATGTGGCAGCATCCAGCAACCCCACTGGTGCAGCAGCGTTGGGTGGCGACTGGCAACTGGAAATCCAGACAGGTGCTATCCGATCTTCAATTGCCCTTACCAGAGCGACGACTGCTGGTTATGGTCATATTTTTACG
>JBBTCY010000101.1:0-3290 GCA_038043005.1 Pseudomonadota bacterium | reverse complement strand
TCGCGACCCCAACCTTGGCAAGGTTGTGCTCTACCACTGAGCTATTCCCGCAATAAGAAGTCCCCGTGCGACTTAGACACTTCAGAAACAAAGGATGGATTATAGTGATGCTGTGCATTTTGTCAAGGAAAGCACCGGCTGAATGTAGATAAAAAACGTCGGCATACGTTGCTGGATTTCTATGAAAATCCGGTATTGTTTAAATTCATGGCTAAGGGAGGATGTGAGAAAAGATAATAAATACAAGGAGAATCTTTGTCGACCCAATCAAGCTTGAGGTGTTAAAGTACACGCTATTCGTGTCGATATAAATTGAGTTTTTAAAGTTTGGAAAATTGTTGTGTAAATATTATTTTTATTCTTAGACAATTTATCAGGGGTGATCTGATGGAAGGAATAATGACAGAAGGAAAACATTCTTCTTTGATTAAATCCAAATTTAAGGCAGCGGGTATTCACTTGGGTATCAGCAGTGTAATTTTCCTGATTCTTGCCTATTTCATCATTTTTGAGTGGTATCCATTTCCTTATTTTACTGCGGATGGCGGTTGGCAGGGTATTCGAATCATTGCCTTGATTGACCTGGTATTAGGTCCGTTTATAACCCTCATCATCTTTAATCCGAATAAATCAAGGCGTGAAATTCGTTTCGATTTGAGTGTCATTGCATTGGTTCAGGCGAGTGTTCTGCTATGGGGAATTTATACGGTACATAATGAGCGGCCTGTCGCAGTAGTGCACTGGGATGGTCAATTTTATACGATGCCTGCAAAAACATTGAAAGCACTCGATATTCCTCTGGATCAATTGAGTCAATTCAGTACAGAGAAACCGATACTGATTCACGTATACCACCCAGTGGATGCTGATGGTTTACGTGAAATGTTACGTATTATTACTGAAAAGAAATTGGCGCCGATGGAGCAATCTCGTCTCTATCGATCATTTAAGGAAAATCGGGATGAAGTATTTGACCGCCGGATAGATATCGACCAGATCATTGCTGTCAATGAAGGGATGAAGAAGGAATTGGAAGTCTTTCTGGCTGAGTCTAAAGGTGGCGTGGATGATTATATCTATATGCCGCTCAATGCCCGCTATCATAACGTCATTCTGATTTTCTCAAAAGAAGGTGATGTTAAGGGTACATTGAATGCACCATATAAGGATGAACAGGAGAAATAATCTGGATGCAGTGGATATCCGGTAACCCGACATTAATTTTCCGGATTACCGTGGTTTCTCATGCCCTATATTTTTCTGGCGGGTTGTTCATAATCAATGCCAGTCAAGTCACCAGCCATTCTTTTTTCGCGAATTTCTTCAAGATTGCCTAATTTGTTGATTCTCACGGCGGTGTCCTGAATCAGCTCGTCCAGTTTGTTTACTGTTTCAGGTGACAGGGTTTTATTTCTGTCGATTTCAAGCTGGATGAGTTGCATGCTGTTGAGAAAATTACCGGTAATGTCCTGTACGGTACGCATGGTCGCTTTCAGGGTTTTTAATTTTTCCTTTTCAATCTCGATTTCTCGCGCAGTCAGCAGGCTCTTTAATCGTTCTTCATGTAATGCATGTGTTTTGTCTCGCTGTATCAATGTCAGTATTGCTGTCGTCCAGATGGCGAAAATGGCCAAGGAGCGATTGGCAAGAACTTGATAGAAGGGAACATGATCCGGTGCAGGGGGTGATTCAATGTAGCCGATCCCAACAAATACTGTGCATATCGCGGCAGCGATAAGGGTAAAGTGCTTTTCAGGGGATTTTAGCGAGAATAAGATGACCACGATATAGGGGACACCACTGGCTACCCCGAGTGGTATATGCAAATCGACCATCAGGATAGTCGCTGCGAGCAGGCCACAAATAAAATAGGTGCCGGGTTGCGTTAAATTGCCGGTATCAGGGGAATGTTCATTGAGGTGGTTCGGGTTGATCATGTTTTTTACAGGGTTGGTGGTGTAAGGTTATTCTGACGCCTGAAACTATATCAAGCTTTGATGATTCCAATAAACTTTATTTGATTTTTGATTCTTGCATCAATTTTGCCGCCTCTTTTAATAAAAACTCCCTGAATGCATTGGCCACACCCGACAGGCGTTTGTTTTTCCGGTTTACCACATGCCAATAGCGGATTATAGGAAAACCCTGTACATCCAATACCTTCAAACGGTTTGTTTCAAGCTCCAGTTCGGCTGTGTGCTGCGACATGATGCCTAGGCCCATGCCGGCCTGAACCGCTTGCTTGATAGCTTCTGTGGTATCTGTTTCCATGCCCTTGTTAATTTTTATTTTATGGGCGGCAAAGAAACGCTCCATGGCGCTGCGTGTCCCAGAGCCTGATTCACGCACCAGGAAAATCTCATTTTCCAGGCGTTTTACTGGAATCCTGGATTCCTGACACAGTGGATGGCTGGGTGGCGCAATGACAACCAGCGGGTTCTCCATAAATGACTCGCTATCGATGTCGAGATTCTCTGGCGGCTGTCCCATAATAGCCAGATCAATCAGGTTATCAGCCAGTTGCTTCAAGACCGTTTCACGATTCGAAACATTCAAGCTGACAGTGATGCCACTATAACGCTGGCAGAACTTGGCCAGCAGATGCGGTGCAAAGTAGTTGGCGGTGGTTACCACTGAAATGTTTAGCTTGCCGCGCTCCATGCCTTTCAATTCATCCAGCGCTACTTCCATATCGGATAGCTGTTGCGAAATCGAGCGACTGTATTGATATAGCTCGTGTCCTGCTTCGGTCAGGTAAATTCGTTTACCCAGTTGTTCAAATAGCGGTAAACTGATGTTGTCTTCCAGTTGCTTGATCTGCATGGAAACAGCGGGTTGCGTTAAATGGAGTTCATCAGCTGCCCGTGAGTAGCTCAAATGCCTGGCTACCGATTCAAATACTTTTAATTGCCGTAAAGTAAGATGTAGCATACAGCGGTTCAATAAGATTTATCATAAGTATAACCTTATCATAGTTATCAGTATTATTGATTTGTTCTTATGGTTAATTCTCGTTATAGTTCACGGCATGGGTTTAAGTAGTCGTGTTGTACTTGTAAAACAATTTCCTCTCTTTTTTGGTCTTGACAAGATAGAGCGGAATTTAACTGGAGAAAATATTATGGCAAAGACATATAACGCAGGTGTAAAAGAATACCGGCATACCTATTGGATGCCCGAATACACCCCCCTGGACACGGATATTCTGGCATGTTTTAAGATTACACCACAACCGGGCATTGACCGTGAAGAAGCTGCGGCGGCTGTAGCGGCTGAATCATCAACCGGCA
>JBBTCY010000100.1:0-6460 GCA_038043005.1 Pseudomonadota bacterium | reverse complement strand
GGGCCAATGTTGATTTTCCGGATCCGCTGGGGCCGATAATGCCTAACACTTCACCCGCTGCAATGGAAAAATTAAGGCCTTTAATGACGGGTACTTTTGAGCCAGGCGGCATGGCAGTGACATTTTCAACGCTGATAATGCCCCTCGGTTTTGGTAGCGCCATTCCGGATTCACGGGCAGGGTTGTTTTCCAATAATTTGGTAAGGCGCTCATAGGCGCTGCGGGTGCTGCCGAATTGCTTCCAGACACTGATCAGAAGCTGTACCGGACCGATGGCCTTGCCCAGTAAAATGGATGCGGCAATCATCATGCCGGGGGAAATGCTGTTGTCCAATACCAGCAAAGCGCCTAATCCAAGCATCAGTGACTGCAATGCCACAGAGGTAAATTTGGTCAATGCGCTGACTATGCCGGCTTTCTCGCTGGCTTCGGCCTGTAAATTCAGGAAGCGGCTATGGAGTTTATACCAGCGCGCCTGAAGGTTGGGCAGCATGCCCATTGCCTCGATGACTTCGGCGTTGCGCAGGTTATTGGAGGCCATGTTTGTGGAAGCAATGGCCATGGCATTGGCTTCCTCAAGGGGTTTGTGCGAGATTTTCTCATTCACATAGGCCAGTACGATCAATATGCAGGTGCCGAATAATGCAAAAATTCCCAGCCAGGGATGAAACATAAAAATAACAAAAAGATAGATGGGGAACCATGGTGCATCAAAAAAGGCAAACAGCGCATTGCCTGTCAGGAACTGGCGGATATTGGTCAGATCTTTCAGCGCCTGCCCCGCATTGCCATCACCCTGCTTTAAGCTTTGCTCAAAGGCGGCGGTGTAGACGCGCTTGTTCAACTTCATGTCAAGCTGTGCGCCGACACGGATCAGCACAAAGCTGCGGACATATTCCAGCGCACCCATAAAGACATAAGCCCCCAGCATGATCAGCGTCAGCATTAACAAGGTCATTTCATTGCGACTGGTTAAGACGCTGTCGTATAGTTGCAGCATATAGATAGCAGGCATCAGCATCAGCATGTTGATCACCGCACTGAATACGCCGATAGTGCGGAAGGCATCCTTGAAACCGGTCAGTACCTGTGCAACTTCGTCTTGAGGGAGTTTAAATTTGGATTTCATTGATCAGTGGGGTTTGTGCATGGATTGATTATCAGGATTAATCGCTGTTAAGTGTGAATGGGTAAATCTTCTGTACTGAGTCTGAATGGCCGGGGCGAGAAATTGAGATCCCGCATGGCATCCGAGCAATCAAACACCAGATCCTGATTCATTCTTTCAGCCATTGCTGCTGTCCAATGTTGATACCGTGGCAGCCATCGAAGTCCTTGTATGGTCAGTTGGAAAATCCACAAAGGGATATTCAGTAAACGGGGATAGTGATCAAGCGCTTCAAATATCCGTTGAACCATGGTGCGATATGTCAGTGTTTCTCCACCGGTTAGATTATAGGTACGGTTTTTTAAATTTAAAGTACCCAATGCAAAAAAACAGGCGGCGACGACATCATCAACATGGATGGGTTGACGCAATCCAGTGGCAGATCCCAATACTGGGAAGAAGCCAAAACGTTGAATGAAATGGGCTATTTCAGAGATATTTTTATCGCGTCCATACCCGTAAATCAGCGTTGGGCGCAAAATAATCCAATCGATTTCATGAGACATTGCCCATGCTTGCACGGTTTCTTCACTATGGGTCAATCGTTGTGCGACATTCTGCTCAGTGGGATCGGACGAATTGTGCTTGGTGAAACGACTGGTTGAAGATAGTACGATAATCCGCTGTATACCATGACTTAATAAAAGATCGAAATGTTCTGGTGCTGTCCAGATGGGCGCAATATACAACCAGACAGGAATTTCATTCTGAGTGTCACCGGACATGTCATGGGATGGTGCAGTCAATTGCTGCCAGATAACCTGCGGGTGGGTTTGTGTGACAGGACGTCGGGAAAAGGCCGTGATATGCCAGTGATCCGCTATCAATCGCTGTACCAGGTACTCGCCGACCAAGCTTGTTGCACCAAATATGCCGACGTGACATTTATTCATGCTTGAAGCTTAATAAGTTATGGATATATTGGAAGCTATAGAATAACACGGTAATGCCAAAACGCAGCCATACGCCCAGTGCAACCAGTGCCATGATGATACCTGAATACTGATGGCGAAAAAATTTCTGGTAAAAACGCAGCATGCCTTTATGTTTGTGCCAGACGACAAAGAATGGACGGGAACGACTGCAGGTTCCCTGATAATGGATGACGGGCGCATCGGGTACAAATAGTATTTTCCATCCCTTTTGCTGAAAGCGCATGCACCAGTCCAGGTCCTCGCAATGCAGAAAATAATCCTCATCCCAGGTGCCGACATCCACAATGGCCTCACGCCGTACCAGCATCAATGCACCCGATATCGCCTCAACTTCAACGGGTGCCTGCGGTAACGGTTGTTGATGGAGATGAAAATCCGGGAAAAGCTGTGGCCAGTATTTCTCCAGGCGATATAAGCCAAATGCACGCACAAAGGCACGCCACGGTGTCGGGATAAACCGCCGGCCGCCGCCTTGTTCCGTGCCATCCTCATTGATCAGGTAGCCGCCCGTCATGCCGATACGAGGATCTGTACTGATTACCTGAACCAGATTCTGTAATGAACCGGTACCCAGAATGCAATCCGGATTCAGGAATAACATATACGGAGCTGTTGCTTCCTTCAGCCCTCTGTTACAGCCTGCAGCAAATCCCCTGTTACTGTCCAGCCGGATAATCTGCAGTCGGTTTTCTGCCGGAAACCGGATCTCCAGTTCTGACAGACTTGAATCGGATGAAGCATTATCCACCACAATAACCTGTTGTGCCTGCTCAAGAGCTGACTGAACGCACGAAGCCAGCAATAAACCGGTGTTATAGTTGACGATGATGACTGATACCGGAGATTGGCGTTGTTTTTTCCCGGGGAAACAATACGACCAGATTGAATGGATGACATGAGTCAGCTTCTGTTGTTCTGAAATCAACTTCATCTGGCGGGTGATATGATTTGAAAAATTCTTCCGGATTGAAGTGATTCTGATGGAAAGGCTGCGTGGTAACCAGGACATGGCCTGAAGTAATTCCAGACATGAACAGACACGTTCACTCTGAATCTTTTTCCTTTGTGCTAGCTGGAATCCGATTTGCCTGAGTGCATCCCGTTTGGCCTTGATATAGAGGCCAAGATGGCCGGACGATGCAAAGAATAATCCCATGCACACCGTCATGGCCAGATGTATCGGGAGCAGGAGAAACATCAACGGAGTAGGCACATTCTTCAGGAAGGTCCAGGTGAGATTGCGATGGCCATGGTAAATGGAGAAATCACTCGATCGACCTGTGATGCCTGAACCAACATGATGAACAAGCGCATCAGGCAGCAATACGGTTACGCCACCTGCCAGGCGAAGGCGGAAACCAAGATCGACATCTTCGGAGTAAGCAAAGTAAGTTTCATCAAAGCCATCCAACTGACGATAGGTTTGGGTGCGATAGACGGCTGCTGCTGCACAGGCTGAGAAAACCTGCACCGGATGCGTGGGGGCGATGGAGCGATGCGCGCCATGGCCATGGCGCCAATGCAATCCGGATACATGATAGGTATCACCGATTCCGTCCAGATGCGTTGGCCGGTTGGCATCGATCAACGTGCAGGCAAAGCAGTTGATCGTCGGCATTAAAGCGATATTTCTTGCGACTGTTTCCAGACATGCGGGTTCAGGATAGGCATCGGGATTCAATAGAAATACCCAATCACCCTGGGCATGGTTTTTTATGGCAAGATTATTGGCCGAAGCAAAACCGGTATTGTTGTCCAGTCGTATCAGCCGGCAGGGAAAGGGCAATTGCTCTGTCGCGCGCCAGGAGTCATCCTGGCTGTTGTTATCAACGACGATGACTTCAAAATTCCTGTATGTTTGTTCCGCAATCGCTGTCATCACCTTCGATAGCATGATTCCCGCATTAAAATTGACGATAATGATTGAGAAAAATGGGTATTCCATGCAAGGCGCTACCGGCAAAGGGAAAGCATGTGGGGAATAATATCACTGAACATTCGGTCAGCTTACAAGGCCACGGCCACAGTAGTAATCATCGAGTGTCAGTGAGCCAAGAATCTCCTGTTCAGATTTTGAAGGATACTCAATAAACGTTTCAAACAAGGCAGTTGCGATATCCGGAGGAACTGTGAAATCACTGGCCAGCTTATCTCTGATAGCGATGGATTGATTCACGAAATCCATGATGCCGCGTCTGATTTCCTTGCGGGTTAGCATGGATTGGCGTTCTTCATCCGCCAGCTGACGGAATTCAGGGTAAATATCACCTGAATCGCCTTGTTTATAGCAAACGATTTGTGCCTCATCAGAACTTAATAGCTTTTCCAGGGAAAAACTTTCTTTGAATATCAGAGGCGCTTCAACGGTTGGGCTGATGTAATGGCCGAAGCATCCTTGAGCGATGACGCCATACTGTGCAGATACTCCTCCCGCCCGCTCGTCCGTGACCAGGTAGTAGCCGTGTATGGCCTTATTCAATAGTCGATTGAGATATCCCTGAACAGTTGCCGCATAGCCGATATCCACGATTGCTGATGAAGAAGTTGCATTTAGGCCCAGCCGGTCCAGATAAGCCAGTAATCCCGAGTGTTCAGATTGAGCCTGAGCCAGAATACGGTGCTCCAATGCCTGCAACAAAGGTATGAGGTGATCAATATTTTTTTGCTCGACAGAAACCAGCCTGTTTTTCGGCCAGAGCCCGAGTCGCGCAAATTCCTCACACTCCTCGCGGGATAATTTTACGCCATATCGCTCGCGTATGAACTCGGGTAGCTGATTGGCAGAATACTGTACCTGTGCAATCTGCAGAATGTCATCAAAGCTGGTAATCATGGGTACCGTAATTGTGCGGCGCGAAAGTACCAGATAATCGGATGCCATTGCATCGGGATCATCGGATGTCCAGTGATCGTAAACCATTTTCAGGATCTGACCTTCACGGGCCAGAAAGTACAGGTGCTGAATGCCATCCGCAGAGGCTTTCGCTATCAACCATTGGATAAAGGACAGGACTAGAGGCCCAGCCACAGAAAAGCCAACTGCCCAGGGAGTGGCCGGGACAAGGTCGGTGGGGTCAAAGTGCGGGAAGAACAGGGGGTGAAAGTTTCCCTGCACGATGGATCCAAGCGTAAGCTGCCTGTTGAGGTCGTCGTGATGGAGCGATTGCTCGATTAATGGCCCCAGCCGGGGAATCGCCCGTGCCAGTTCGACTGGACGCATGATATGCAGATACTTGATCCCCAGATCGCCAGGTACCTGGACATCGGAATGCTCGTTGTCGCCAATGACAATGATCTTGTCGGGAGAAATATTCTCCTGTGACAGGATATGACGGTACAGATCACCAGTATCCTTGCGCATGCCATTATCAGAGGACACATACAGATCATGCCACATGTGGATACCGTGCTGCCTTAGCATTTTTTCTATGACCGGCTTGGGTAGATACATATCGCTGGCCAGTATGATGCGTTTGCCTGCATCGATGGCGAACTGCAACAATGCAATAGCTTCGGGCCGCGGCATGACAGCTTCCAGTTCGACGGTTTCCTCAAGGTGTCGCAATTGTTCCATAATTTCCGGTGAGAGTCCTGACAGGAGGGCAATTTCCTCGAAAATTGCATCCAGGCCAATGTCACGCCCGGCTTTCTGGCGTGCCTGGGCTTCTGCTGTTGCGCGCAATTCCAGATAAACGTTGCCTGCCTCGCCACCTGCCCGCTGGGCGATAATATTTTTGATGCGCTCCGGGTTGAGCAGCGGGCGAATCAGCAGGGTGTCGAAAATATCGAAAATAACACTATGCAGAGCTGAGTCTGACAACATTGCATGGATGTTTTCTTGTTTGCGTGCCAGGTAACTTTCAAACCGCCATCGGGACCAGCTATTCGACTGGGTATCCCGCAGGATAATGGCGTTGAATCCTGTTCGTCTGGTCACCAGGACTGGCAGGCGCTCCAGACAATGCGCCAGGGTTGCATCAACCTGTCCGGCTTCTTCGGGGAAATCCTCCATCCTGATATTTTCGGCAAATAACGGACGCAGTGCATCGGTGCGTGCCCAGAACATCGATCCGGCTGGAAAATCAAAGTAACCCATCGGAATATTTGTGATGCCTAGCTTGTTGCACCAGAGATGTCCACGCACTCGATTGGAGAGCCATGAATTCGCTGCATAAGGCAACGCGATGAAATTCTGTGGATAAACAAGGCCAACTGATTTTTCTCCGGTCAGGAGTGCAAAAATTTTCTGTATCTGTAGCTTGCTTCCCAATAGATTTGCTAACAAATATTCCCGCCAGCCATCGGTTGCGCCATTATTGTAGAGGGATTTTTTGCTGTGAATGTGCGCCACGTAATC
>JBBTCY010000099.1:0-3502 GCA_038043005.1 Pseudomonadota bacterium | reverse complement strand
CAGCGGATGCTGGAAATGTTCAAGAAAAAAGATAAGAAAGGAAACACATAAATGTCAGCAAATATGGTTGCACTTGCATATTTAGTCGCTTCAGTATTTTTCATACTGGCACTAAAAGGCCTGAGTTCGCCTGAATCTGCGCGCCGTGGGAATCTGTTCGGTATGGTTGGTATGGCGATTGCCGTGGCGACCACACTGACACTCACTGAAAACTGGCTGCTGATACTGGGTTGTATCGCGGTTGGTGGCATTATCGGTGCCATTGTTGCGCAGCGTGTACAAATGACAGCCATGCCGGAACTGGTTGCGTTTATGCATTCATTAGTTGGTCTGGCTGCTGTCTTTATTGCCATTGCAGCAGTTAATAATCCTGTTTCATTTGGTCTGCCAGCAATTCTACCAGCAGGAAGTAAGCTGGAGCTTTTTCTGGGCACATTTATTGGTGCCATGACATGGTCTGGCTCAGTCATTGCATTCCTGAAATTATCAGGACGCATGAGCGGAACACCGATCGTATTCAGTGGCCAGCATATGGTTAATCTGATGCTGGCAATCGCCATGGTAGGGTTTGGTTTGTGGTTCTTCTTCAGTGATACAACAAACTGGACTGCATTTATCGCAATGACTGCCATTGCATTTGTTCTGGGATTCCTGATTATTATTCCTATCGGCGGTGCAGATATGCCGGTGGTGATATCCATGCTTAATTCATATTCTGGCTGGGCTGCAGCAGGTATCGGTTTTTCTCTGGGTAACCCGATGCTGATTATTGCAGGTTCTCTGGTCGGTAGCTCAGGTGCGATTCTTTCTTATATCATGTGTAAGGCAATGAATCGTCCGTTTCTGTCTGTTATATTGGGCGGTTTTGGTAGTGATGGTGGAACAGCAGTTGTTGATGATGGTGTACAGAAGACTTATCGAAGCGGCAGTGCCGAAGATGCTGCTTTCCTGATGGGAAATGCGGACAGCGTCATAATAGTTCCTGGATATGGTTTGGCGGTTGCGAGAGCGCAGCATGCAGTCAATGAGCTGGCTGAATTATTGCATGAGAAAGGTGTTAATGTGCGTTTTGCTATTCATCCAGTAGCTGGACGCATGCCAGGGCATATGAATGTGTTGCTGGCGGAAGCGGAAATTCCATACGAACAAGTATTGGAGATGGAAGAGATCAACAGCGATTTCTCCAATACCGATGTTGTGCTGGTGCTGGGAGCCAATGATGTAGTAAATCCAGCTGCAAATGTACCGGGTAGTCCGATATATGGTATGCCCATACTGGACGCACATAAGGCACGTACAGTGATGGTTGTTAAGCGGAGCATGGCGGTTGGCTATGCGGGTCTTGATAATGATCTGTTCTATATGGACAAGACAATGATGATATTTGGAGATGCTAAGAAAGTTGTCGAGCATATGGTCAAAGCGCTGTGATGCGATAGATCGCTTTAATACATAAAAATAAGCAATACATATAGTGGTTGTGCATTGCTTATTTGTCTCAAAAAGTAAGAGAGTGGGTTAGCTTATTATTCAAGATCTTTAATAGGGTGTGGTTTTGCAATACCGAATCCTTGTGCAAAATCAACACCAATTTCACGTAGCTTGGCAATCGTTTCTTCCGTCTCAACTAATTCGGCAATCGTTTTAATTTTCATGCGTTGAGCCAGTTGGTTGATAGAAATGACTGCCTCTAAATCTTCTTCATTACGAAGAATATTACAAACCAGGCTTCCATCAATTTTTAAATAATCGATTTGTACTGTATTGAGCAGGTCAAGAGCAGGTCGGCTATGACTGAAGCTACACAGTGATACAGAACAGCCCAGTTGACGAATTCTTTTTGAAAAGGAGGATGTGCTTTCTGGATCGGATTCTGCATCGCGCTCTTCAATTTCAAAACAGAGAGAGCCAGCTGGAATCTGAGTTCTTTGTAGCAGTTGTTGTACAAAGCTAGGAAATGCTTCGTCATTGAGTGTATCTTTGGCAACATTTAAACAAAAAACTGATCCAGGTTTCTGTTGATGTGCAGCCATCCATTCGACGATATGATTGACTACCCATCGGTCAAGCTGGGGCATCATCTTGAACTGTTCAACAAAAGGCAGAAAAGAGCCGGGCGGCATAAGGTTGCTTTCTTCCTCATTCATACGAATCAGGATCTCATAATGAGCGGCTAATGGTGTTGAAGACGACTTGACAGAGCTGATTGCCTGACAATAGAGATTAAATTCGCCATTCTCAATAGCTTGTACGATGCGAGTTGCCGTGATACCGGATTTTGATGCTTGAGTTTCTACAGCCTCTGCATTGTTCTTATCCGAATCGCTGTTTAATTGCTGTGGTGCAGGCTGTAGTGTATCGATCGCTTTATTTGTGGGGGCGACACGACTCTTCTCCTGCGCACGGGGGGTGTGTAGTGTATAGAGTCCGATGACTTTTCCCTTGTTATCCAGATGTGGGATATATTGCTCGGTGAATATATATGGAAAGCCTTTTGTCGATTTTAGAATGCGCTCATTGTGTATGGTTTTTCCGGTCAAGATATCCTCAATACAATTTTCGATATCAAGGAAAAATTGATCATTAGAAAATTCCTGTAATAATCGACCATCTATCTGGTCTGGCTTTAATCCAAACCACCGGCGAAATATTCGGTTATGGTAGCGGCAACGGAGATCCGTATTGAAATATGCCAGCATGACAGGGATGTTTTCATCAATGATTTGAGATTTTATTTTACTTTCTGAAGTTGTTTTTTCAGCCCATAGTCGATGTTTTATCTCATTGGCGAGTCTTTCCTTACTAGTAAGCAACTGTTCTGAATAATTCCCGATGCTTCTCACGATAGTCATTGTCTGGCCAATGGTGATTAGAATTGCCAGGATTAGGCAACCCCATAATGCCGTCATCCAATGTAATGCAATTTCATTTGCAAAATTAGAGAGTATTATTAAAGCGATTGCTGCAATCAGGGAAAAATAAACAGCCAAATAGGGTTTGACGTTGTCGAATATGGAGGTCTTTTGCACGGCTATTCCTTAATAATCAGAAACAAAACAGATATCATTGTTGCTGCTGCTATGCCTTAAATAATGTTGTAGTGTTTATCAATAGTTATATTACGGCAAAAGAAGGAAACGGTTTAGCAGCTAACCAGAATTTCCATAAATTAGAACGTGTTATCATGAAGTCCTGCTGTGATGAATATTCGTTGAGCGCTGTGATGGCAAGATGGTCGATGGTGCCTTCCTTAAGGGCGGTAAGGAACGGTAAGAACCAATCTTTTTCCATAATTCTCAGATTCTCGCGCCAGCTATAAGCATCCTTGTATTTGGATTTTCCAAGTAAAGCATCTAATACGATGAGATGATTGCCTGATGTATTGGTCGCTTGCCAGATAGCGGCACCGACAGGTAATTCCGCATACTGTGCCTTGCTAGACAAGGCTAAGGCGCGCAATAATTCATTATTGCTGTAAATATGTGTGTAGGGTGACTGTGCG
>JBBTCY010000098.1:3100-4203 GCA_038043005.1 Pseudomonadota bacterium | reverse complement strand
TTTTTTTGATGCCAGGTTAATCGAATACGATGGCTGCGTTATTCTACCAAAAAACTGAAATATGATCGCACTTTGCACATTAGCTGTTAATAAGCATCCCAGCAACACACCCATCATAATGCATGGGTTTGATCAATTTTCCTATTTATCCCTTTTGGAAGGCGGCATAATAACAATACATTTATATAATTCAAAATAATATTATGTTAGATTTATATAGCCATATATTATATGCAGGTATGATTCATGAAACTACAACAACTCCGCTACTTATGTGAAGCAGCCTATCAGAATCTGAATCTATCGAAAGCTGCCAGAAACCTCCATACATCCCAACCCGCCATCAGCAAGCAGATTCAGTTGCTTGAAGAAGAACTGGGTGTAGACATATTCGTGCGCAATGGCAAACGGATCGTTCAAGTGACCCCCCCCGGGCAAACCATTATTAAAATTGCCAGCAGAATACTCCGGGAAACCGAGAATTTAAAAAAGGTCGCTGAGGAATTCTCCAACGAAGCGGGTGGCACATTCACCATCGCCACCACCCATACTCAGGCACGTTATGTTCTCCCGCCCGTTATCAAGCGCTTTACCGCGCACTACCCCAATGTAAAATTAATCCTGCGGCAGGGCAGCCCCACCCAGATTTCCGCTTTGGTTACTTCCGGTGAGGCAGACATTGCCATTGCCACTGAAGCGATTGAGCATTTTCACGAACTGGTGATGCTGCCGTGCTACCAATGGAACCGCTGCATCATTGTTCCACCCAGGCATCCTTTGCTGAAATTAAAAAAACTGACGCTGGAAGCCATTAACCAGTATCCGATCATCACTTACGATTTTGCATTCACCGGTCGTTCAAAAATCAATCAGGCATTCGAGAATCTCGGCCTGACACCCAATGTCGTCCTTACCGCCATAGATTCGGATGTGATAAAAACCTATGTTGAACTCGGATTAGGTATTGGCATACTGGCGCAGATGGCTTTTGATGCCAGGCGAGATAAAAGTCTCAGATCAATCGATGCCAGCCATCTTTTTGAACCCAGCACCACACGTATCGGCATCAGTCGCAGCAGTTATCTACGTGGATATATATTCGA
>JBBTCY010000098.1:0-3000 GCA_038043005.1 Pseudomonadota bacterium | reverse complement strand
TCTGAATTCTTCGTGAGGTCAGAAAATGAAAAAAATACTGAGTTTATTGCTGGTACTTCTGCTGCTTGGAATAACTGTTATAGGATCTGGTGTTTATAATATCGCCGCTACTGAGAAACATTGGGTGATTACTGAAAAAATTATCGAATGGGTACGTGACAGCTCGATAGCGACACAGGCGAAAGATATAGAAATTCCTCCATTAAACGACCCGGATTTACTGATTAGGGGCGCTAAACACTATCATGCCATGTGTACACAGTGCCATCTGGCTCCAGGAATCAAACCCACCGAATTGGCGCAAGGCCTTTACCCACAAGCGCCTATCTTCTATCAACACCAGCCGGTTATTGATGAGAAAGTACTATCCAATCAAATCAAGGAAAATTTCTGGGTTATTAAAAACGGCCTGAAGATGACAGCCATGCCTGCGTGGGGACTCACCCATGATGACAAAACAATCTGGGGCATGGCTATTTTCGTGCAGCAGCTAAGCGGTATGACGGTGGAACGATATAACCAGCTTACCGGCCATTTGAGTAGTGGTCATCCCGATGAGCAAGACAGCGATCATTCTCATTAGTTTTTACCAAATGACCGTTCTGCCCGTTGTCATGGCCTGTTTGGAAAATTCCAGTATTCCAGATAATCTCATTGCACAGTACCACAGCACTAATTATCAGATAGGTATTGGTTCGGACGTATTCACGCTATCTATTGACCAGCATTCAGAATCATTAGCGCAACTTATGACCATACGGCACGCCGACTGCGCTGCCATAATCACTGCACATAATCCATTTAGTCGATTGCAGAATCCTGAAAAGAATCTTGCTGCCCATGTACTGCTTGCCCAGGCATTGAACCAATACTCAGACTCAGATTCAATTATCTCCTGCACAAATATTGATCCCACTGGAAGCTGGCCACCGGAAGAAGGTTTTCTTGCGCTTGGCCTGACTGTGGCAACTGCTCAACGCATTGGCCGTCAATTTAACCAGAACGCTATTGTATGGGTAGACAGCCATGCAGTCCCTACCCTGATCTTATTGCGTTAAATGGCTATACATCCACGTTTGATCGGACGGATTTTCCGGAGACATTCCCAAAGATAGCCGATGATAAAACTATAGGGATGCAATGTGGATACAATGACAAATCAGGTGCTATACTTAATTTTTTAACAACAGCTTGAGAGACAATCATGAAAAAAACACTCACTCTTCTGACCCTGGCTGTTTTCAGCTTCGGGTTGATTGCCTTCGATGCAGATGCCAAGCGTATGGGCGGCGGCAAGAATATGGGCAAGCAACGTGAATCTATCAGCCAGAAACAGGCCACACCCAGTCAATCACAATCACCGGCTTCATCCAATGCAGCAGCAGCCGCTGCACCGAGTGGCGCCAGCAAGTGGGCTGGCCCTTTAGCAGGCTTAGCAGCTGGCGGACTTCTCGCTGCACTGTTTATGGGTGGTGCGTTTGACGGCATCAACATGATGGATATGCTCATGCTGGCTTTAATAATCGGCGCCGTATTCTTTGTAATTCGCATGCTGCGCAAGCCACGGACTGAAGAACCCACGCGCCCCATGCAGTATGCAGGTAATACAGGTGCTCACACACAAGACAGCGCAACCGTACCGCCATTTGCCAATACTGCGGGTACATCGACAGCCGATCAGAACACAGCATCTCAGCAACCTGGCATTCCATCAGATTTCAAGGTTGAGCCATTTATACGCAACGCAAAAGCTTCCTTTATCCGTCTGCAAACTGCACATGACCGGGGCGATATCAACGAAATTCGTGATTACACAACGCCTGAGATGCTTGCAGAAATCAGCGCGCAGATTAATGAGCGGGGCGATGCGCAACAAAAAACAGAAGTTATGTTTATTGATGCCACTCTGCTGGACGTTGAAACAACAAATGATATGGCCATCGCCAGTGTCCACTTTACGGGTCAACTTCGTGATCTGCCAGATGGTGAACCAGAAGCTTTTGATGAAATCTGGCATGTACAGAAAGACCTTAAAGATCCTGATGCCACCTGGCTTCTGGCAGGTATTCAACAGGTTTCTTAATTACCTGAGAAAATACCACTCAAACAAACTCGGTCTGGCTGAAACATATCGCCCATAGACCGAGTTTGATACGAAGTCACATACTTCCACCCCGGATACGCCAGTAATCACGCGCCATTGCACATTTTTTACCAACCCGTTTATTTTTATTCAGTTCAGGCCAATAAGAAGAAATGGTGACAAGACTCTCAAAGGTTTTACTGGTCTGGGCAATCGCTCTTTTTTCTTCACTGGTCGCTTTCAACAACCTAACCGACTATGACTCGAATTTATCACTGGTCAGCCATGTCCTCCGCATGGATACCACATTCCCTGATAACAAAGGATTATGGCGAGCCATCGAGTCGCCGACCGTCCATCACATCGCTTATGGTTTGATCATCCTCAGCGAAATGGCCATCGCAGCCCTGTGCTGGCTGGGTGGCTTTCAGTTATACAAGACCATCCATAATCCCGTCTCCTTCAATCAATCTAAAAAGTGGGCAATCCTGGGATTGGTATTTGGCTTTTTGTTATGGTTTACCGTCTTCATGACCATTGGTGGAGAATGGTTCCTGATGTGGCAATCAGAAGCCGCCAATGGACAGCAGGCCGCATTCCGCCTGGTTGCCATTATTGGCATTACGCTCATTTATCTGGTGCAGCCGGATGACAGCAAACACGTCTGATGGTCGATTTCTGGAATAAAAACCGGAATACGGGGCCATGACACACACTGCTTGCGCTCTGTCAGAGCATTCTTATAGCCTCGCTAATAGCTTTTCGAGCTGACTGGCAAAATATTTCCGATCCGTGTGACCGAATGCCGGCGGGCCTCCTGTTTCAACACCACTGGCCCGCATCGTATCCATGAAATTCCGCATGCTGAGACACGCACTGATATTGTCCGCTGTGTACAACTCACCACGCGGACTGAG
>JBBTCY010000097.1:10798-16341 GCA_038043005.1 Pseudomonadota bacterium | reverse complement strand
TTTACCGGATAACTCTTCATAGAATCCTGCTGTTTGTATCAATTTTAATGTTGCCAATCCGGCAGCCACGGCAACAGGATTGCCCGACAATGTACCGGCCTGATAAACCGGACCGACCGGCGCCAGGCATTGCATGATGTCACGTCGACCACCAAATGCCGCCATCGGCATACCACCGCCAATCACTTTACCCAGTGTCGTCAAGTCGGGTTTGATGTGATACAACCCCTGCGCACACCCCAGACCAACCCGGAATCCTGTCATGACTTCATCAAAAATCAGCACACTGCCGTACTGCGTGCAGTATGTTCTCAATGTTGACAGGAAATCAGCCTTGGGTGCGACCAGATTCATATTACCCGCAACAGGCTCCACAATAACAGCCGCAATATCGTGTCCATATTTCTTGAAGGCCTCTTCTATGCCGGACAAATCGTTATAGTCCAGCACAATCGTATGCCCAACAGTTTCAGCAGGCACTCCAGCCGAACTGGGGTGACCAAAAGTCAAGGCACCTGAACCCGCCTTAACCAACAAGGCATCATCATGCCCATGATAGCAGCCTTCAAATTTGATGATGCGGTTTCTACCGGTATAGCCCCGCGCCAGACGAATCGCGCTCATACCGGCCTCCGTACCGGAACTGACCAGCCTGACCTGTTCAATGGAAGGGATCAACCGGCAAATCAATTCTGCTATAACCCACTCCGCTTCGGTCGGCGCTCCGAAAGTCAGTCCATTCTGGGCCGTTGTCTGGACAGCCTCAATCACATCGGGATGTGCATGACCTAAAATCAAAGGTCCCCAGGAACCGACATAATCGATATATGATTTACCATCCGTATCCCAGAAATAAGCACCCTGGCCGCGTTGGAAAAAAACCGGATCACCGCCGACCGACTTGAATGCACGCACGGGGGAATTAACACCACCGGGAATATATTTCTGGGAAAGTTCAAATAATTGATGATTACGTGAAGTCATTTGCATACTCTCGTCTATAAATTTATAAAAACTGAATTAGTTGTGTGTTGCGCTTGAAGACTCAAAACAGTGAGAAAATCCTGCTGCAGTCATTTGAACATCATCCGCATGAAACAAGCCATTGCTAACAGCCAGCGACTCACATCCATGTTCAATCAAACACCTTGCATTATGCAACCTGATTCCACCGATACCAACGACCGGCACGGCTATTTTTTCCTTTGCCTGGCATAATAATTCGATTGAAGCAGTCGCGGTATCGAGTTTAGTAACCGAGGGGTAGAAAGCGCCGAAAGCCACATAATCAGCACCATCTTTTTCAGCCTGAATAGCCAGCTGCAGGCTGTCATAACATGAAGCACCAATAATCTTGCCCTGCCCTAATTGCTTTCTCGCCTCCACCACGCATAGATCCGTTTGCCCGACATGCACGCCATCCGCATCCATTTCGATGGCAAGGTCAATATAGTCATTAATGATGAGTGGAACACCAGAAGATCGACATAACTTCAACAGGCTGTAAGCCTGTTCCCGCCGCAACTCGGCACAAGCCTTTTTATTACGATACTGTATAAGCCGCACACCGCCTGCCAATATCAACCGCACCTTCTCAAGCAACCCTTCCGTCTCCAGAAGATCTGGCGTGATTGCATACAATCCACTAATCTTCCGGATTCTCAATGATTCCATCCTGATTTTCATCGACATCGATATCATCATCTTCGCCTTGCGCCCAGAAAAGCCTGTTTGGGATATGCTGTCCCATGCCCGGACGGAATCCCGCTTTCAAAGTGTGCCACGTATAATCCTGCGCTTCCAGCACGCTTTCATCAATCGTCAATCCATTGGCAATGGATGCCGCGATAGCAGAAGCCAGCGTACACCCTGACCCATGGTAGGTATGATCCAGCCTTTCCCAATTGTCTGAGCGGATGATGCCACTGTCTGCAAATAATGTATTAGTCACCTCCAGCGTATTCTCATGCGTACCGGTTATCAGCACATACTCACACCCCATATGCAGCAACCTCTTGGCACACAGACTCAGATCCAGCTGATGCGGACTATCATCATCCTGCTGTGCGAGATGTCTTGCTTCCAGGCTGTTGGGTGTCAGTATCGTTACCTGCGGCAACAACAATTCCCGCATGGCATCAATCATTTCCTCATTTGCCAGCTCATCACCCCGCCCTGAGGTCAATATCGGGTCCATAACCAGTGGAATATCGGGATAATCGGAGATCACCTCAGCGATTGCAGCAATGATCTCAACACTGCCCAGCAAACCGATTTTAAATACATGGACCGGCATATCTTCCAGAACAGCGCGTGCCTGATCAACAATCCACTCCGGATCCAGCGGCATCACTTCATCAACGCCGGTCGTGTCCTGAATCGTGATTGCCGTAATGATGGACAGAGGGTGGCAACCCATGCTTGCGATGGTTAACAGGTCTGCCTGAATACCGGCCCCACCGCTGGGGTCATTGGCGGCAAAAGAAAGTACAATTGGGGGTGGCTGTAACATGCATTAATACCGTAAAATATCATTTTAACCTAAATGGAAGTTGCTATCTATCATGCCTACTGAAGAGAATCGTGAATACCATCGCTACATGTGTTTAATCTGTGGTTTTATCTATGATGAAGCCGTTGGATCTCCAGATGAAGGCATTGCACCCGGAACCCGTTGGGAAGACGTACCCATTAACTGGACCTGCCCGGAATGTGGCGCGCGCAAAGAAGATTTTGAAATGGTGAAGATATAAATGCGTATTCTGCACACCATGTTACGCGTGGGCAATCTTGAAAAATCACTCGAATTCTATACTCAGGTGCTGGGCATGAAATTATTACGCCGCCAGGACTACCCGGACGGAAAATTTACCCTTGCCTTTGTCGGTTATCAGGATGAAGCCAGCGGTACGGTTCTGGAATTGACCTATAACTGGGATACTGCCGGGTATGATCTCGGTGGTGGATTCGGCCACATTGCGATTGAAGTGGGCGATGCCTATCAGGCTTGTGCAGAAACAAAAAAACGGGGTGGCAAAGTAACCCGTGAAGCAGGTCCGATGAAGCATGGCAAAACAATCATTGCTTTTGTGGAAGATCCCGATGGATACAAAATAGAGTTTATTCAGAAAAAGATCACATAACTCCACTGAATTTTCCCCCTGATAAAACCATCCACCCAACTGATTATTCGATATAAAAACATCACCTAATGGTTTCCATTAGCGAAAAACAAGGGTTTCCCCAATATACACCTGTTGTTAGTCGAGTTACGATAAGACCGTCTAAATTTATATCTGGAGGGTACTTATCATGAAAGCACTGAAATTCTCAACATTGTCAGCATTATTGGCACTGAGCTTATTTGCTTCGTTCGTGTGTGCGGAAAATGGGATAGCTAATAACGATCATGCCGCTCTGGTAAAGCATTATGAAAATCTGGCCAAAGAGGCAGAGGCGAAGTTGCAGGAAAATAAAGCAGCACTTGAAGAATATGAAGGGCACTCTTACTATTATGGAAGACAAGGAATGGATCTTCATTCACATACGCTCGGTAATATTCGGCACTACGAAGAATCACTGAAAGAAAACCTGAGCAATGCGGAGCAACATAGAAAAATGGTATCGGGACAGGAAAATCCGATAAACAAAGCAAAAATTAATCTGGACCGTGATTCTACAGCAGTCAGGTAAGCGTACTATCAGTAAAGTCTTGTAGCAAGCAGGGGACTCCGGCGACTGGTATGGTTGGCCAGCCGCCGGATCAATTACAATCAGTCTCATTGGTTTCGATTGAATTCTTAAAAAGGCAGCAGGAAATCAAGCGAAAAAAGAATTTGATCCTTATTGCCATCAAACGGTCTGTAAGCAGCGGTCTGATACGCACCCACCCTATCATAGCGAATATTTGGACGAACATTCAGCTTCTTAATGGCATCCCAATTGAGCTTGAGCGACTTGGCCGCTTTCCAGTTTAACCCCACAGTCACCGCATAATAATCCGCCGGTGTCACTGTGACATCACTCAGATTACCCGCATAACTGACGGCCGCACCATTTACAACGTTGGTGGCGGCAGCTATCCGGAAAGGTGACGGATTACGGAACCCGTCCGTATCGCGGAACCACTCACCCCGAATCCCCACTGATAAGGTATTGGTCAGATCATGATACAAGTGCGTAATGAAACTAATCCATTCCGCATCCTTAACAACATTGGTGTACTTCAGATTATTCAATAGAACGCCCCCTGCATGGCCATAGACATGATGTAAAACCAGCAGGGTTTTAGGATTAATTCTGTGTTGCAGCACAATATTATAAGTGGCCCATGATTCGCTACTGCGTGTCGACGTTTCACCATAGGTACCACTGACGTTCAGTGAAGTGGCATGATTATCACTGGTCCAGGTTACACCGCCTATACCACTCCAGTTACCCAGTTGCTTATCCCAGCCGCCATCCCAACCGCCATTGGCACTGCCTGTCACAGTTCCGCCAACGACCACCCAGTTTTTATTGATCATATAATTTGAAAGCAGACCCGTATGTGTGAAGGGCTCTCCCACATTCAACGTATAAGCACGTGTATAAAAGAAGTTATCCGGTGCGGGGACTGTTTCAAAGCCAATCGGTGTATAGAAATGACCCATTTTTACGTTAAACCCGTTACCGACAGGAACACGAACTTCCAGATAGGTCTGCGGAAGAGCAATCCCGTAGGTCCGTGAGGAAGAACAACATAGATTAAGGTCCCAATGACTTCTTTCCAAGGGTTTTCCTGAATTTACATCAAACGCAGGTACACCAAAGGCTTGCGTAAATACAGCATCTGTTCCAAACATAAAGTCGAACCGTCCGCCAAAATCCCATGACTTACCCTCCGACATCACAGGACGCTGTATAAACAAATTATACTGATTCAGTTGAAACCGGTTGGCCTGATCCGCCATGATAACCGGACCATTAAATCCGCTTGCCTGACTGGGGTTGAAAGTCGCCCCTCCATTAATCCAGCCACCAAATTCTATTCTGTTGTCTTTAATAAAATTTCTAAGATTATTTGCATGAAGGGGAATCGAATATGCCATAGAAAACAGCAAACTGCTGGCAATAACAAATAACAGCTGTTTTCTGAATGTCATCTTTGGATAAAAATAAGGATATGCAAACGAACCCATCAAAGGCTAGCTGGATCATTGGTAGCGTCGATCACCTGAATCATTATTCAAGACCTCCAGAAATCCTTTGAGGCACTCTAAATTCACGGACCCGCCTTTTCTGCAAGAGAAATAACACCACAACTGACTGATTTATTGACGAAGAAACAAATTTACAGGACTGGAATGTTGCAACCTGATTGAACCATTTTCTGCAGGATCAGCAATACTCCATATACATGCTTGACCAGAAGCAAACCGATTATATTACCGGCCGCCCTCCAGCTCCTTTATTCACTTCTATCGGGTTTGTATATTTTGCTCGGTCAAACCGTTTGAACCTGACTTTAACTTCGCCTTGATTCTCAGATCATCTTGCTGACC
>JBBTCY010000097.1:0-10698 GCA_038043005.1 Pseudomonadota bacterium | reverse complement strand
TGTCATGATCAGCATGCGTTTTAGCACTCCGTGCCATTTTTTGATGCTCGGCATCAACCGTATCCAACTGACCTAGCTGTGCGCAGGCACTCAGTACAGAAAGTATCGGCAGTATTACAAAGTATTTTCCAAATTTCATTTTCGTTGCTCCAGACTAAAAATAATATGTGTGAATACTATATTAGTCAGCAATACAACGTAATTGGGGAAACACTTGTTTTCTGCTAAGGGAAACCATTAGCAGACTATTGAAAAACGCTTCTGAAGCAATAGATTAACCCTAAGCCCGGCAGATTATTAGTGTTCTTCAGAAATCCAGCGGGTAGCGTACCGTATCAGATCGGCTCCATCTTTCAGATTTAGTTTGGAGCGAATGTTGAAGCGATGCGTTTCGATTGTTTTAATACTGCGGCATAGCAACCGGGCGATTTCCTGGCTGCTATGCCCGGATCCGATCAAATGCAGCACTTCAAATTCACTGGGCGTCAGACTGTTGATTAACTGCTCCGGCTCGGAATTTCCAGTCGCCATGCGATTCAGAAGCTTGGCCTGCATCTGTTTGCTTAAATAAACGTTACCCTTCAAGACCTCACGGATAGCCGTTATCAACACTTCCCCCGGCTCCTGTTTCATGACGTAACCGCGTGCACCGGCCCGCAGCGCGCGCTCGGCATAGACCGCCTCATCATGCATGGATACAAAGAGAACAGGTAGCGCAGGGAATTGAATATGCATAATTTTTATCACTTCAAAACCGGATACCGTTGCAAGGGTGACATCCAACAACACTATGTCGACGACATCATTTTTCTTAAGTATTACCAATGCCTCAGCCCCATCACCCGCCTCGGCGAAAACCTCCATATCGGGCTCCAGATTGATGAGCATCGCCATACCATGCCTCAACATGGCATGATCATCTACCAACATCACTTTTGCTTTCTCTGTTGACATATTAAGCCATCCGCATTTCCAAACGAACTTCTGTACCACCTTCGCTATGCGACAGAAATTCCAGCTTTGCACCCAACTGCCTTGCACGGTATTGCATAATTTTAATGCCCATTCCCGATACTGTTTGATGATCGGCATCAATCCCTGCAAAACCGCTGCCGTCATCACAAATCGATAGACAAAGCATCCCTTCTTCGGAAGCCAACGATATGGTTAGATGCTGTGCTTTACCATGACGTATCGCATTATTGGCGGCTTCCTGGGTAATTCGATATAAGTTAAGTGCAAGAATATTATCATTAATAATGATCCCATTTTTACATGAAAAACTACAAATAATGTTGTAAGTCGTTGCTATTCTTGCTGCTAATGTTTGCAATGCAGGTATCAGGCCATTCGCTTCCAGCTCAAATGGCAGAAGCCCTTGAGCGAGTTGTTTTATCTGTATAACAGCGATTTGTGCTTGTGAAGCAATGGCAGCAGCTACTGCCGCCATACTCTCATTCCCCGTAGCAAATATTTTTTTCTCTAATGCTCCTGCCTGATAACCAATTGCGGCAACCTGCTGACCAAGATTGTCATGCAATTCTTGTCCAATCGTATGTTGTTGTTCTTCAGCAATAGAAACCAATGCCTGTTCTAAACGCTTGCGTTCAAGCCAACTCTCCAGATCGCTTGCAATGGCATTGATAAGTTTCTGCTCTTCCTGTACCAAAAACGGCCTGTCGTTAGGATAGTACACGCGTATTTGTCCACAAATCTTTCCATTGATACTGATTTCAGACCAGCATGTACAGGCTGGATCTCTTGCTGGGCGCGAATGAACACGCACCTTATTTATAATTTTAATCTTTGACTGCAATGGATGTTGAATGAAACCTTGATTATATTTTCCAGAAGTAAATTGCCATTCATCCAATTCGATGACAGCAGTTGCAATCTCAGGGAATTGCATAGCTGGAATCAAATGTTCGAAAATATTCTGACAAACATTATCTATCGATGATTCCATTCCAATTCCACGACGAATTTCATAGAGACAGGTGATTTCCTTCAAACGTTCCTGCAGCAGTTCATCGACCTGTTTCCGCTCAAGCCATTTCGCCAAATCATCCGCGATGGCATCAATGAGTCTCTGTTCTTCCAGTACCAGAAATGGTCTATCTTCGGGATAGAATACACTCAAGTGACCACATACCTTGCCATTGACATTAATTTTGGATTGTAAAACGAATCCGATAGCATCACCCTTTTTGTAACACTCAAAGCATACCTTATCATCGTCACTCGCTTTTGATTGCAAAACACTTTGATTCTTGGAAGTAAATCGCCTGCCATTGAGCTCGATTACGACGGTAGTAATCTCCGGAAACTGCATTGCTGGTATCAAATGCTCAAAAATATTCTGGCAAACAGTCTCGACAGATAGCTCTAATCCCATGCCACGACGAATTTCATAGAGACAGGTGATTTCCTTCAGACGCACACGTAGCAACTCATCAATCTGTTTGCGTTCAAGCCATTTTGCCAAATCATTCGTGATAGCATCAATGAGTCTCTGTTCTTCCATCGCCAAGAATGGCTTATCTTCAGGATAAAATACGCTTAATTGGCCACACACCTTGCCGTTAACGCTAATCTTCGATTTCAGCTCATGCGCTAAATTCTGATTATGATTCATAGAGGCGATTCGTTTCCCATCGAGTTCAATTACGACAGAAGCATGCTCTGGGTATTGCATTGCCGGTATCAGATGCTCGGAAATCTGCTGACAGACATTATCTACCGATAACCCCAGTCCGATACTACGGCGAATCTCATAGAGACAAGTGATTTCTTTGAGGCGCTCGCGCAGTTCAATTTCCTTATGACCCAGCTCTACAGAAAATTGCTCGGCTTTTTCTTTAGCCTTACGTGCTTCCTGCTCAGATTTAATCAGTTTACGTACAAACCAATTCAACAGCAGTATCTCAGCAATGATCAATCCGGCAAGATATAAGATGATGATTTTTAGCTCTTCAGTTACCGGTCTGAGTAACTCTTCTTCATCCAATTTGAGAGTCATACCCAAGCCGATATTATGCAGCGGCGCGTATGCCTCAATTACCGGTACCTGGCGGTAATCCTTCACAGCGATAACACCACTCTTACCATCCAGCGCATAATTCATCGGCAGCACTCCGTCTCCTTTCATACGGAACAAGTGCCTGAATTTCACACCGTCAACCTGACTTATCAGGCACGCCATTTTTTGCTCACTTTCTCCTAGTGGTGCGCACAATATGAATTCCCCGGTTTCACCAATCGACCTTATTTCACTAAAGCGGCGAGTCAATTGCGGCAGTGTACTTTCCGTTGTGATGTTACCGATGTGATGCTTATCTTGATCCAGTACCTCCTTGCTGGTACGCAGAATAAACTGTCCGTCCCATATTAAAGATGTGTTCTTGTATTTATTCAGTGGTAACGACTGATCTTGGTTTCCGGAAAAATTACCTATTTGCGATAATGCCTTACCGTGAATATCAGAAACAACTGCTGCCGAAAAACCAGACTGCGTCAATGAATTAACATTTCGTTCCAAATCGTTAAGCGCACTTTCGCTATTTGGCTGAGCATTGAGTTCCTGCATTGACTGAATCAGGAAAGGACGGATGGCTAATGCACTAGTGTCTTCCAGGCTCTTTTCGATCTGGCTTTCGAGTAAAAGCGCCTTACCTTGTAATGCTACATCAAGCCCTCTGCCAAGTGCGGACTCAATCTGTTGCCGCATGGCACCATAGACCGCAACGCCTGTTGTCAAAGTCAGTCCCATTAGCAGTAAACCACCAATAATACTGACCTTGCGATCGTCACGCGTTATACGCAAATTGTTCTCCTTATTTTTTATTCTTATCTGATACTAATTAAGTAACATTTAATTTAATTAATTCATAATCATTGCATGTCAATCCAAGCTGGCCAAACTTGGTCAGTTAGATTATCCATGTATCAAAAAGATCGTTGGAATCCTGTTAAGATCAGGCAAAGCACGCTTCCACTCCCTGATTGACTTCGTGGTGATTCTTTCACCGGGATCTGTCAAGTGGCTGGCAACACACAAATCCGTACTCTCACGACACACTTTCAGTAATTGCTCCAATAGCTTCTGGTTTCGATAAGGTGTTTCGATAAAGATCTGGGTCTGATCCTGACGGATGGACAGTTTCTCCAGTTCAATTATCCTGGCGGCTCTCGCCTCAGTCTCAATGGGCAGGTAACCATGAAACGTGAATCGCTGACCATTCAAACCTGAAGCCATCAGGGCCAGCAAAATAGAAGAAGGCCCGACCAGGGGCATGACACGAATATTTTTTTTATGCGCCAGCCTCACCAATCCCGCACCCGGATCGGCCACCGCCGGACAACCCGCTTCCGACAGCATTCCCACATCGACACCGGCCAATAACGGATCAAGCAAAGGCAGCAGATCCTTTTCGGTCGTATGTTCATCCAGAACCTGCATTTTTATTTCCTGCAACGGTATGTTACATCCGATCTGCTTTAGAAATAACCGCGCTGTCTTGGGGTGTTCAACGATATAGCAGGTAATCTGCGCAACGCGCTGCTGAACAGCAGCGGGCATCACCCAGGCCAGGCTCTCCTGGCTGATTGGCGTCGGTATCAGATAGAGCGTACCGGTCATAAAGGCGCTAGCATGATGAATGCATGATCAACAAAACATCCTGCCGCAGGAAACGATGAGTGAATTTTCAAGAATCAGCCGTGGCGGTTTAGTATCTCAGTGCAATGTTCTGGGGACACTGAGAATGAATTCCGGAATGTCGACATCAAAATGAAAACCATCTTCCGCCGCCATCTGATAACTTCCCTTCATTGACCCGGCTGCCGTTGAAATGACCGTTCCACTCGTGTATTCAAAGCTGTCGCCGGGTTTAAGCAAAGGCTGCTCTCCGACGACACCAAGACCCCGAACTTCCTGCACACTGCCATCCCCGTTAGTGATGATCCAATGACGGCTGATCAACTGGGATGCCACCGTACCGGTATTGGCGATGGTGATGGTATAGGCAAACACATGGCGATCCGCATCTCCATCGGACTGATCGGGCAGGTACACCGTATTGACGCTCACATTGATATCGTATTTTTTATTTTCAGCCATTTTAATATTCCACACTATTTCGCAGGCAGTATCAAGGAAAAAATAAATAGCCCGGCAGATCATTAACACGACCGGATAATGAATTTAATTCGTTTTTAATATCTGCATTTTCTTCTTTTACGGTTAAAATAGTCACTTTGATTATAGAGAGGCTTTTACCATGTTTCGCTTAGCACCCAGTATTCTGTCCGCCAATTTTGCCAAATTAGGCGAGGAAATCACCGCTGTCATCGATTCCGGTGCCGATATTATTCATTTTGATGTCATGGATAATCATTACGTCCCCAATCTGACGATCGGTCCGCTTGTCTGCGAAGCAATCCGCCCCATTACAACGGCAACGATTGACGTGCATCTGATGGTCGAGCCTGTCGATCGCATTATTCCTGATTTTGCAAAGGCAGGCGCCAATATTATTTCATTCCATCCTGAGGCTTCCAATCATATTGATCGCACGATCGGGCTTATCAAGGAACAGGGCTGCAAGGCCGGTCTGGTTTTTAATCCGGCTACGCCGCTGCATTATCTGGATCATGTGCTGGACAAACTGGATCTGATTCTCATCATGTCGGTCAATCCGGGATTCGGCGGTCAGAAATTCATTCCGGAAGCATTGAACAAGCTGAGAGCTGTCAGAAAGCGTATTGACGCCAGCGGCAAGAATATCATGCTGGAAATTGATGGCGGCGTTAAAGTCGACAATATCGCTGAAATAGCACGTGCCGGTGCTGATACGTTTGTCGCAGGCTCGGCCATTTATCAGGCAGGCAGGGAGAGCGACCCGCACCGCTATGACTCGGTTGTTGCCGCATTTCGCGCTGAATTGGCCAAAGTATAATTTCAATAAAATACGTTTCGTTTATTCCAGTTCATTGCATGAATAATTCTCTTTTTAGTTACGCCGACACCTCTGTGGGTCGATTGGAATTTCCGCTCGCAGTAAAAGTCATCATGATTGATCTCGACGGCACCCTATTAAGCACCGCTGAAGATCTCGCGCTGGCAGCCAACCTGATGTTGCGCGAGCTGGGCATGCCGGAACAATCTTCCGAAGCCATTCAGTCATATATCGGAAAGGGCATTCAAAGGCTGGTGGAACGCACCTTGACCGGGAAACTGGACGGCATGCCCGACCCTTCCCTGCTTGCCCGGGCGCTGCCGATTTACCAGAAACATTATGCCGATAACCTGAGCGTAAACACCCGCCCTTATCCGGGCGTGGTCGACGGCATCCACATCATGCAGCAGGCGGGTTTCAGGCTGGCCTGCATCACGAATAAATCTGAAGCCTTTACAATCCCGTTATTGCGGGCAACCGGATTACTCGATCACTTTGAAATCGTGCTGTCCGGCGACAGTCTGCCCAAAAAGAAACCTGATCCGATGCCATTGACCCATATCTGCAAGCATTTTAATGTACAGCCGCAGGAAGCATTATTAATCGGTGACTCACTGAATGATGCCATTGCTGCCCGCGCCGCCGGCTGTCATGTTTTCTGTGTGCCGTATGGCTATAATGAAGGGCGCAATGTCCATGATCTGGATTGCGATGCCGTTGTCAATTCACTGGCCGATGCAGCAAAATTGATTAAAAAACCAGAATGATTACTGCAGGCCAATAGTTTGACGCAAGTCCATATTTACAAACCCACATGACACTATCACACCACAGCGTTTTTCTTCCCTTGATGAACCGGGTGGAGCATTCCGATGACTGAAAACGAATTCAATAGCCTTTCAAAACAAGGCTATAACCGTATTCCAGTCATCCTGGAAACATTCTCCGATCTCGATACGCCCCTGTCGACCTATCTCAAGCTCGCCAATCAGCCTTATTCATATTTGCTGGAATCGGTAAAGGGCGGTGAACGTTTTGGCCGGTATTCATTTATCGGTTTACCCGCAACAACCCGTATTGAAGCACGCGGCAACCAGATAAAAATCATTAGCCCACAGGAAACACAGGTCATAACCGCTGAAGACACGCTTGCTTACGTCGAATCCTATCTATCGCAATTCAAGGCCGCCCCCTTCCCCGGCGTTCTGCGCTTCTGCGGCGGGCTGGTTGGTTATTTCTCATACGATACGGTTCGTTACATCGAACGCAAACTGGCCGGGCACGCACGCCCAGACACGTTGAACACGCCTGATATTTTGTTGCTGCTATCTGAAGAACTGGCTGTTGTCGATAATTTATCCGGGAAGCTCTACCTCATCGTGTATGTCGATCCCAGTATCGAGAGTGCATATCGGACAGGCCGGAATCGTCTCAAGGAATTACTCGCCCAGTTACGCCAGTCGGTTAATATTCCAACCGAACAGCCGGTTCATTCGGAACCGGCTGTTTCCGAGTTCCCAGAGGATCAATTCAAAGCTGCGGTCGATCGGGCCAAACGCTATATTTATGATGGCGACATCATGCAGGTTGTTCTGTCGCAACGCACCAGCAAACCCTATCATGCTTCCCCCATGGCGTTATATCGGGCGCTGCGTAGCCTTAATCCATCGCCATATATGTTCTATTATCACTTTGACGATTTTCACGTTGTGGGCGCTTCTCCGGAAATACTGGTGCGCCTTGAAGGCGACACCGTGTCGGTTCGACCCATTGCGGGCACCCGGCCGCGTGGAAAAAATATGCAGGAAGATGCCAGCTTGGCCGCCGATTTACTGGCAGATCCCAAGGAACTGGCGGAACATGTCATGCTCATGGATCTGGGTCGCAATGATATCGGGCGTGTTGCACGAACAGGAACGGTTAAAGTGACCGAACATATGCGGATTGAGAACTACTCCCATGTTATGCACATTGTTTCCAATGTTGAAGGCAAACTGAAGCCCGACCTGACGGCCATCGATGTATTACGCGCGACCTTCCCGGCCGGTACGGTCAGCGGCGCCCCCAAAATACGCGCCATGGAAATCATTGATGAACTCGAAGTATCCAAGCGCGGCGTTTATGCCGGCGCGGTCGGCTATCTGGGATTCAACGGCGATATGGACCTGGCGATCGCCATCCGAACCGGCATCATCAAAGATGGAAAATTACACGTACAGGCAGGTGCCGGCATTGTCGCTGACTCGGTTCCAGACAATGAATGGGTGGAAACCCAGAACAAGGCGAAAGCATTACTGCGCGCCGCAGAAATTGCCGAAGCAGGACTGGATAGCAGACTGGAATAACGTTTGGATTGCCCCTTAACAGGTCGTTGAAAACGTATTCGAGGCAGCCGATGCAAGGCAAAAACAGGCGAAAAAGCGCAGTTTATGCTTAATAAATGAGCATTTTGAGCCTGTTTTTAATACCGCAGCGGCAACGCAGATAGTTTTTCAACAGCCTGTTAAGCAACATACACAATCACAGAAGGCCTTCCAGCCTGCAATAATACTCAGCATACCAGCCATCAACCGCCAATCAGCGTTGTTTCGATCTCAGCAAAACTCTTGGCCACATTAGTCGGCATAATCACTGCTCCCAATTGTTTCTCAATCTGGGTCCAGGAAAAAATCCCGCATATTTTTGGCAGGCTGTCGATCTGATTCTCGATCACCAGAGTATGCAATCGCCCACTTTCACGCAAGCTCGCCACGATATTTCCGACTTTGGCATGCTCGACTTCTCCAACCGGAATTGCTTCCAGTTTATCCAGCGGCGTCATCATATCCAGCACCAGAATCTCATTATGCCTGATGCGACGCTCCTGAATAAACCGCAGCGGTTTCTCGCCCAGAATATCGGTCGCTGTAATAATACCACCCAGCGTATTATCCTGATTCATCACGAATAATGAACGGATGCCACGCTGCATCATATAAGTATTAGCGATTTCCATGGGGGTATCCGGTGATATCACCGCAGCACTGACATAGCGCAGATCGGTCATGACTTCACATGCGGACGATTCAAGGGTTACGGGTTTGGGCGATGCTGGCTGAGACACTCTCACAGCACCGGACAGATACTGCACAGACAGGGGTTTATAGTCACTCATCTTGTTTCTCTCCATCGCAGGTTGATGGGAATCACTTGATTACGAAGATAATAAGGCAATCTATCTCCAGCGAAAGACTCTACGCCGAATAGGGTCATCGGTCAATACACCAGCAACTCCTCATCGCTCATTTCTCAAAACTATCTTATGATACGCTTGGAGTTTCCTAACTAATTGTCATTCCTGGAAAAACAGGAAATGTATATCCTCAACAATGCACAATTTTCAGCGGATTTATCAATTGCATCATATTTTGGCTGCCCGCAGCCAGCCGGTATCGCATAAAAATCTTGAACAACTGCTGGAATGTTCCCGTGCCACGGTAACGCGCACCATCAATGCATTGCGGGATTATTTCAATGCGCCGTTGGAATATGATCGCGAGCGTAACGGCTATTATTACGATGCCAAGGAAAGCGGCGTATTCGAACTGCCCGGCATCTGGTTTGATGCGCATGAACTATACGCCCTGCTCACGGCGCAGCAATTGCTCGAACAAATCCAGCCCGGACTGCTCGGCGCGCAACTCCGTCCGATTAAAAGCCAATTGGAAAAAATTCTCGCATCGAGAAACCTGAACAATCAGGAAATCACCGACCGGATCCGCATCCTGAGCATGATGTGCAGAAACAAAACCATCCGGCATTTCCAGCAAGTTGCCAGCGCATTACTGCAACGCCAGCAACTCGACATCACTTACCACAGTCGCAGCCACGACCAGCAAACCGAACGCACCATCTCTCCGCAACGCCTCACGCATTACCGCGACAACTGGTATCTGGACGCCTGGTGCCACAAGCGCAACGCACTGCGCAGTTTCGCGGTGGAGCGTATTGTTTCTTCCGCGTCACTCGACCATGTCGCGCTTGAAATACCTGAGACCGAACTCAACGAACACTTTGCCACCAGCTACGGCATCTTCGCTGGCAAAGCAACCCAGACCGCCGTGCTGCACTTCACCGCCGAACGCGCCCGCTGGGTCGCTGACGAACAATGGCACCCGCAACAGGAAGGAAAATTTCTGCCCGACGGCCGCTATGAACTATGCATCCCTTATGCCAATGAAACCGAACTGGTCATGGACATCCTCAAGCACGGTGTAGCAGTCGAAGTGATCGCCCCGGAAACATTACGGCATACCATCATGGAAAACTTGCGTAAGGCACAGGAAAAATATTTGCCTCGAAAGAACGGAAAATAAAGTGGCTTGAGTAATCTGAGCCCCTGCGGCAGCAGCAGAAAATACAAAAAAATACTGCCGTAAGAAATTTAATCTGCGGAAATTCTGAATAACCCATATTTGTCATTCCGAACGGAGTAAGGAATCTTCGAGAATCAACAATACGGATTTCTCGTTACTCTCGAAATGACAGTTATTTAGAGGTTCTCTAGAATTTTTTTCGAACTAAATCGGCAGGCTCAGGTTTTGAGCCTACGGCCTGGGATAATGTAAACGTGTAAATTGTTCCGAATGGGAAACCTCATGTCTCGACGCATATTCCTGAAATCACTTACATCGTTGCTCGGCGGACTTGCACTGCCCGCAGTCGCATACGCCAAGCCCGAACAAATTAGATGGAAAACCTT
>JBBTCY010000096.1:2038-5566 GCA_038043005.1 Pseudomonadota bacterium | reverse complement strand
GGGTTGTGTAATGTTATTTGTGGTCGCAGCCATGGCGATACAAATTCCCACACCCAGTGCATTCAGTATGAATCGTAGTCCTGGTTTTTTCAATCAATCAGACTGACAGTTGGTCTGTCGTAACAATACTATTTATTGGGTTTCATTGAGTATTAATTAATACAATTGGATATATCATGGATATTATTTCGGATAATGACGAGGATTCTGGTAGATCACGCGAATATGATTTCACGTCGGCTGATTTTGAGCGAGTAAAGAAACTGATTTATAAGCATGCCGGGATTTCACTGTCTTCCAGCAAACAGAATATGGTGTACAGCCGCCTTGCCCGCCGTGTGCGTGCGAATGGGTTGAACAGTTTCAGTGAATATCTGAATTATCTGGAGCGAGGAAACCCCGAAGAGTGGGAAGCGTTTACGAATGCCTTGACCACTAACCTGACCGCATTCTTTCGCGAGCAACATCATTTCCCCATTCTGGAAAAGCATGTGGAAAACCGTAAGAACCAGAAGAAGATTCAATTGTGGTGCAGTGCATCTTCGACCGGGGAAGAACCTTATTCAATGGCCATGGCGATGGTACAGGCCTTTAAGACGTTTACACCACCCGTCCATATTCTGGCGACTGATCTGGATACAAATGTGCTGGCAACCGCACAATTGGGGGTTTATTCACTGGATCGACTGGAAAAGCTGCCCAAGGAGAAGTTAAAACAGTTTTTCATGAAAGGAAAGGGGCGTCATGCCGGTTTTGCAAGAGTGCGACCCGAGTTGCGTAATCTCATTACTTTCCGGCAACTGAATTTACTGGACGACGGTTGGCCGATCCGCGGTCCGTTTGATGCGATATTCTGTCGTAATGTGATGATCTATTTTGATAAGCCAACTCAATACAGCATTCTGAAGAAATTTGTGCCGCTTCTGGCTCCGGATGGATTGTTATTTGCCGGTCATTCCGAGAGCTTCCAGCATGCAGTCGATTTATTCAAACTCCGAGAAAAAACTGTCTATGAGTTAGCTAGTAGACCGAGGGGATAATATGCCTGAAATCATTGATGAACAGGTTGCGACAAATATATATTTTGATAAAAACTTCAATCATCAGGCGGTTAAATTGCTGCCGGGTGAGTACTACGTGACCGATAAAGATCTATTGCTGGTCACAGTACTGGGTTCATGTGTGGCTGCCTGCATCCGTGATTGCTATAGCGGTATCGGAGGAATGAATCATTTCATGCTGCCGGATGGCGGGGGTGACGCCAGCAGTCCCATGAATGCTTCAGCTCGCTATGGCACTTATGCTATGGAGATACTGATCAACCAGTTGTTGAAGCTGGGTGCACGCCGATGTAATCTGGAAGCCAAGGTGTTTGGGGGCGGAAATGTATTGGATGGTTTGACCGTTGCCAATGTCGGTCAGCGTAATGCGAATTTCGTTTTGAAATTTTTGCAGACTGAGAAAATACGTGTCAATGCGCAGGATCTGGTGGATATTTACCCACGCAAGGTCTATTTCTTTCCAAAAACAAGCAAGGTAATGGTGAAGAAACTTCGCTCAACCCATAATAATACGATCTCTCAGCGTGAGAAGGATTACAGCATGCGCTTGCGTAAAGTTGAAACAGGTGGAGAAGTTGAGTTGTTTTAACGGTGTAGTCTTTTTCGTTAACTCCATTGAGTATAGATCATGAAAAAAATTAGAGTATTAGTAATCGATGATTCAGCACTCATTCGTAAATTGCTGAGCGAAGTGATCAATAGTGAGCCGGACATGGAAGCGATTGGTGCAGCGGCAGATCCATTGGCGGCGCGCGAGATGATTCGGAATATGAATCCGGATGTGCTGACGCTTGATGTAGAGATGCCCAAGATGGATGGACTCGATTTTCTCGAGAAACTGATGCGCCTGAGACCTATGCCGGTTGTCATGGTGTCGACTCTGACCGAGAAAGGATCGGATGTGACATTCCGGGCGCTGGAGTTGGGCGCCGTTGATTTTATCGCCAAGCCTAAAATTGATATCGCAACCGGTTTAAAGCAATACGGCAGTGAAATTGCCAATAAAATTCGCATTGCCATGGCAGCACGGCTTAAAAAGATTGTGCCGTCTGTAGTTACCAGCAGTAAAACAGCGGATGTGGTTTTGCCATCGGTCGCGAATCATGTTGCTTCAACAGAAAAATTAATTATCGTAGGCGCTTCAACAGGCGGCACAGAAGCGATTAAGGATTTTCTCGTTCAGTTGCCCCCCGATTCACCAGGAATTCTGATCACGCAACATATGCCGGAAGCATTTACCAAGTCTTTCGCAAATCGTTTGAATAATCTCTGTCGAGTTTCAGTCGTAGAAGCGAGGGGAGGTGAGCGTATTTTGCCAGGCCATGCATTTGTTGCACCAGGTCATTCGCATCTGTTGCTCAAACGCAGTGGTGCAAATTACATGACGGAGTTGAATCAGGGCGAATTAGTGAGTCGACATCGCCCATCAGTTGATGTACTATTCCGCTCAGCCGCGAATTGTGCTGGGAAAAATGCAATTGGCGTGATACTGACGGGGATGGGTAAGGATGGCGCAGCCGGAATGCTTGAGATGCATAAGGCAGGCGCTTATAACTTCGCTCAGGATGAAGCAAGCTGTGTTGTTTTTGGCATGCCCAAGGAAGCGATTGCAGCGGGTGGTGTTGATGAAGTGGTGCCGCTGAGGGATATGGCTCGAAGTGTTCTGGCAAAACTTGCAAGTATGGGTAAACACGGAAATCGCGTATAGCTTGTATTTATCTTTTCTTTGATTAACTTACGATAAGGTAAGATATACTTAAGATGAAAAGAAATGTCTTTCGATTTGTCATGTGTATGAGTATCAGTTTGTTAGTTGGTTGTGGCGCTCTACAAGAAAAGAATACCGGCAGTTATAAACAATCCCAGTATGATAGAAAACTGGATTCAATCAACTCCACGCAAGTAAAAAACAAGCTCTATGCGCAGTTTAATGAGTGGCAGGGTGTACGCTATAAACTGGGCGGACTCAGTCAACATGGGATTGATTGCTCAGGGTTTGTACACGTAACATTCAAATCAAAACTGGGCATGCATTTGCCAAGAACATCCAGTATGCAATCAAAATTAGGCAGAGAAGTCCGGAAAACGGAGCTCAAAGCCGGTGATCTGATTTTCTTCAGAACCGGACCCACATCTAGACATGTCGGAATCTACCTGGAAAAGAACAAATTCTTACATGCCTCTTATAGCAGTGGCGTCACAATCTCTCGACTCGATGACAGGTACTGGCGAAACTATTACTGGAAGTCAGTAAGAATATAAACTAAATCAAGGTATACCTTTTGGCCTTATCCGCCAAGGCTTTTCTGGCGCTTTCCAAGTTGCTGCTGACCAGTAAGGTATTGGAGTGTTCTGACCCCAGGTGCTCTATCAGGACAGGTAATGCCTGCTCAATATATTCAATCGCTTTATCATACTGGCATAATGAGTACCAGGCCAAACCCAGATTATTGCGACGGATCGCTAC
>JBBTCY010000096.1:0-1938 GCA_038043005.1 Pseudomonadota bacterium | reverse complement strand
GGCTTTCTCAAAACAGGTAACCGATTCTTTATACTGGCCAGTGTCCAGATATACGCGCCCGAGCATATCCTGATACTCTGCCAGTTTTTCTTCTGCCCTGTGGCTTCCCCTGCAAAACTGATGGCTTGCTGATAAGCCTTGATTGCCTCATTCCATGCGAAGCGGGTATGCAGTGCTTCAGCTTTTAGTGCCATATTCTCCGCAACCAGGCGTTTGCGTTTTAAATAAGTAACCTTGATTTTTTCAGCAGTCAGGTTGACCCACTCAGCAGATTTTTCCAGGAAATCTTCAGCCTGCTCATAGCGCGCATTGGCAATGGCTTTCCGTGCTTTTTTCTGTAAGGCGATAACCTCAGGATCATCAGCCTCTAGCTGGTTAACCCTTTTTTCCAGTTCTCTATGGCGTTCAGCCAATTTTTTTAACTCGTCGCGCAGATCCGCAATGGGGATATCCTGCTGTTCAAGGATTCCAAGGAAATTCTTGAGAGCTGCTTCGGTCACATGCAGTTGCCTGGCTAGCTCATTATCTGTGATTCATGGACCAATAGGAGTATGTTGTGTGATGTGGTCACCAATCTGCTTGGGCTGAGCATGATCGCCAGAATTGATTGCTGGTTTTTCTGCTGATGGTGTCTGATTGTTATTTGCAGAATCTGAATTCCAGAATGGCATGATTAGATCTTTTATGAATTGATAGACAGTATTTTTCATGGCAGGCAATAACTTAACAGGCTGTTAAAGCACCTGCGATGAACCCTGAAACTTACTTTCTAGTCTGATTCCGTGTCTTCTTTCTACTCATCTTGAATGTCCATCATAATCAGCTGCTGGTTACAATTACTTGCTGGCAGAATATTAATCTGGATAAACAAGTATTGCTAGTTTCACCTATTAATCAAAGAATAAAAAAATAAATCAGTAAAATTCTTTCTGTTTTTCCGGATTTCTGACTTGACTTTTAAATTAATGCACAAACCGGACGGAATATAAATATTGTTTTTATTTGAATCGTATGGAGCTCAAATGGCAATTATAACTGAATGATAAATATAATATAATATAATTAAATTGTTGAATTATTAATCAGGCTTAAAATAGTCCTTGCCGCTCCATGGGTTATTCAATGGATAAATGAATTTTCCACAAAGTTATCCACAGGAAATGTGGGTAAGTAAAATACTTTAGACTTAATAATGTGGTATTTATTATATTGAAAGCATATTCTATGAAAGATAACTGACTGACTATATTAAATAGATAATCTGTTTTATTGCCTTTCTGCGCTCTTCTGTAACTGACTTATTTCATGCTTATAAGTAGGGGAGTCCATGTGGCCTGTTAAATCCAGCAGACGAATAGCCAGTGATTCAATGTTTACAACGTAGCCGGATGGTATAGCAAAAGATAATGTGAGATCTTCTGATATCCAATTTGATTGGAATATAATAAGCACACGGGATTTTATGCGGTATGAGATTTTCTGAGAAGCGCTGATGGTGCCGGGGCACGCACTTCAGGATACACCCCTATAGCAAGGCGTTTTTCTTTTCCTGCGAGCCTGTATTTCCACCTCCATAGCCGACTACCGGTACGTGTGACCTCCAGATATAGCCCAGCCCCATCAGTAAGCTTGTATGGCCTATCTTTGGGTTTTGCGTTCTGTATTTCCTTATCTGTCAGCATGGCGTCCTCCTAAGGCTTTCGAGTTGATTGGGGGCATCGCAACTGTAGAGACCGCAAAAACACACCCAATGCCCCCAATTATGCCCCCAAATTACGTAGGATTGCAATGGACTTTGATGAGTTTTATTGGACGAAATAGTGCGATAACATGCTGATGTTTCGTTGTTTGATGGATGTTGTTGGACTTTCTGGGATTGTGTGCTGGTGCCCGGGGCCGGAATCGAACCGGCATGGGCGGTTTAAGCCCGAGGGATTT
>JBBTCY010000095.1:0-19573 GCA_038043005.1 Pseudomonadota bacterium | reverse complement strand
CCTGTCGTGGTTTCCACGCCTGGCGTGTAACCGTATTCCGGATGCCCGGGCGTCTTGGAATGAAACTGGCGGAAGCACTTGATTTCTTCCATCGGCAGATCATAACCCGTCAAATGCAATAAAGCATAAATCAGCATCGATCCATGCCCATTGGAAAGAACAAACCGATCACGATCAAACCACTCTGGATTACCAGGATTATGACGCAGATGGTGAATCCACAACACCTCAGCAATCTCAGCCATTCCCATTGGCATGCCGGGGTGGCCTGAATTGGCTTTTTGCACGGCATCCATTGCCAATGCACGAATTGCACTGGTCAAATCTTTAAATACCGGCGCGTCAAAATCCTTGAATGTACCCATCGATACTAACTCCCTTATATTCACAAATGAAAATAGCCTATTATCCATGCCGCTTCAGGTACGGATTGGCAAAGTTGATATTATCCCTGAAGATAGGTCATCCGACAACTACAAGTCCTCACTAAACTGATAAAAACCAGTCCTGTAGCCATCAGATTCCTTATAGAATCAGTTTCCCCGCAGTTTAATTCCCAATAATTTTATTTTACGATAAAGATGTGTGCGTTCCAGCCCGGCCCGATCGGCGACACGCGTCATATTGCCGTTCTCCTGATCGATCAGTCTTTCAAAGTAAGTTTTCTCAAACAGATCACGCGCTTCACGCAATGAAAGATCAAGCGGGATATCAGGAGCTGATGACACAGAAGTCGATTCCGGAAAAACCATTGCCTGCTGTACTGCTTCAGCAGAGATTTCATCACCCGTGCAGGTGAGCGCCAGAGAACGCACAACGCCCGTAAGCTGGGTAAGATTGCCAGGCCACTCATAATTACGTAAACAATTGAGCGCAGCGGTACTGAATTTCAGCACTGATGAAGCTTCTCCCGATTCAACAAACCGCGATAAAATCTGGTTTGCCAGATCGGGGATATCTTCCCGGTGCGTCCTTAGTGCCGGAATGCCAATACTCAGACTACTGAGCAGTTCATACAGTTTTGGATGATAAACACCCTGGGATGTCAATTCCGCCAGTGGTTGAGACGTTGCGCAAATCAGCCGCACGTTATATTTCTCAAGCTTGCTCAACAATAGCAACAGACCTTTCTGACCCAGCTTGCTCAGCTCGCCAATATCCTTAAGAAATAACAATCCGTCGCGCGCCTGTTCCAGCAAGTCCAGCGGCGCTTCTGCCAGCGACCCCAATGTTTCAGGCTCCACCCACGGCGTATTCGGGCGATGCAGGAACCGCGCGCATATCTCAACACCCACGCCAGGCTCACCCATGAGCAACAGTGGCGTCTTCAAGTTCGCCACCTGCTCCAGTTTCTTTTTCAACTCAGCAATCAGGGCGCCCTTACCCAGGCTGGCCAGCGACAGTGCGGATTGTTGCTTGTTCTGACCACCCCGCATCGCTTTGCTGACTGTACTCAATAATTTCTGCAGCGGTACGGGTTTTTCAAGATAGCCAAATGCACCAATGCGCGTTGCCTCAACAGCCGTATCAATGGTGCCATGCCCGGACATCATGATAACCGGCATTGTCAACATGCCATTGCTTGCCCAGTCTTTCAGTAACGTAATGCCATCGGTATCCGGCATCCAGATATCCAACAGTACCAGATCCGGACGTGTATGACTCCGCCAGAGACGAGCCTGTTCTGCATTCTCTGCCAGCGCGACGCGATACCCCTCATCGCGTAGAATTTCTGACAGCAACTCCCGTATACCAATTTCATCATCAACAACAAGTATTGTGTTATTTGTCATCATCCAGAATTTTCTCCGCTGCCGAAACTTAAATTAACTCATTCACAGTACCATTTCTATTAAACTTCAATAAATCTCACGTCAACTTGTTATTGACCGCTGCCAGCGTATCTTTTTCCACCGTTGGCAGGATAATAGAAATTTGTGCGCCATGGGGTTTAATGTTTTCAATATGAATGAAGCCGCCATGTTCTTCAACTATTTTTTTAACAATCGGTAATCCAAGTCCCGTCCCCTTTGACTTAGTCGTCACGTAAGGCTCAAAAACACGCGACTTGATTTCATCTGAGAAACCGCACCCGTTATCGCGCACACTCAATTGAACGCCACCATGCACCATCTCGGTGCATACTTCAATGACCGGCTCCGATATATCAACCAATGCATCCTGCGCATTCTGCAGCAAATTATGCAGCACTTGCCGCAACTGGGCGGGATCTCCATTAACGGCCGGTAAATTATCCGCCAGCGATTGCCTGATTTTTATACTGACACTCCCTTCCGTTTCCATATTCGCCGTCTCGTAGAGCGAAATAACCTCCCGCACCAATCGATTAAAATCCATCTGGCGCAACTCCAACTCCGGAATCCGCGCATATTGATTAAATTCATTAACCATTCTTTTCAGGGCTTCAACCTGATTGACAATGGTTTCAGTTGAACGACGCAATATTCTTGCGTCTGCCTCATCCAGCTTACCAACCAGCTTGTGCAGCACTCTTTCCGCCGATAATTGTATGGGCGTCAGCGGGTTTTTAATTTCATGCGCAAGCCGGCGCGCCACTTCACCCCAGGCAACAGCACGCTGCACCTGCAGCAGATTCGTAATATCATCAAAAACCACCACGCCGCCACCGCCTGATATCTCCGGCAAACGTGTTCCGCGCAGGAGCAGCATCTGATTAACACCCTCTGCCACACGCGTTATCTGACGCTGCCAGACACCTGCCTCGCCAGAATTAAAGCCCTCCCTGATTTCAGTGATCAGGGTATTCAGCTGTGATTCGTTGTCCACGCAACCATCAATGACTGAGCCATCCAGACTGATTATTGGAACCTGCAGAATCTGTTCCGCGCTCCGGTTCGCCTTGGATAAAATCAATCGGTCATCAAATACCAGCACACCTGAAGACAGGTTGGCCAGAATGCTCTCCAGGTGTGCGCGTGCACTTTCCACCTCCTGCTGATTATGCAACGCTACTGCGCGCGCCTCCTCCAGTTGCTGCGTCATCAGATTGAAGGATTCAGTCAGTATGCCCAATTCATCTCTACTTTGAACCAGATGACGGCGACTATAATCACCCTGAGCAACTGCTCGCGTGCCCTCAGCCAGCATACCCAATGGCGCACTCAATCTCTCACTGAGCAACGAGGCAGCCGCCAGTGCCGAGAAAAGCGATAACAGCAATGTCAGTGTTAACGTGACACTGTATAACCGCGTCAATCCCTGACGGGACAGTGAAAGCTCCTGATAATCCTGATAACCCAGTTGCACCGTTTCGGCATCCTGCGCCAGTTGCACGGGAACCGGCTGCAAAAGCTGGAGGACCCGAATATCCTCTTTCAGACTCAGTACGTTAACCGGCGCAACCACTCGCAGATACAACTCTTTCTCCGCAACCGTCTCGATTGAACTGTATGCTTTCTGAATTCTGATATGCCGCATTACCGCCGCATTCGGCATTTCGGGAAACAATGACAGATTATTTTCACTCGCAAACGCAATAACCTTGCCTTCCTGATTAAACAAGGTTGCTTCCTGTATCTGGGATTGCAACAATAGTTCATTCAATGTCACCAATGGTGGCACCAGAGGATCAGACAGCGCCAGAGCAGCTGTCTGCGCTTTTTTCTGTAACTCTCCCAGCAGATTCTCCAACATGGTCTGCCCCAGATTCATGCCGCCTTCAAGTGCCCGGTCCACCTTGACATCAAACCAGGATTCGATACTTTTTTCCAGAAATTGAACCGATACCGTATAAACCAGTGCGCCTGGCAAAATCGCCATCAGTGAGAAGATCAGCAGCAGGCGTAAAGCCAGCCTGGAGCCGAAAACACCTGATTTGAGCCGACGCCTGAATCTCCACAGCAAGTACCCCACAACAACCATCAGAAACAGCACAAAAACAATATTTATCGCCAGCAGCAACCGATAGCGCCGCTCAAGAAATTCCGTATTGGCACCGGCAGTCGCCAGCAGGAAAAGCATTACCGCACCCAATCCTGCACCGATTATCAGTACGTATTTCATGGATACCTTTCAATATGAGACGGCTGCGATGGCAATGGCATTTTCATCCGCCATTCCAGAGTATCCGAGCTTAGATTCCATGCATTGGAACCCAGTGCCTCAACCTGGAATGGTTTTGGCATGCGCGTTAAATCCAACCAAACCCGCAGTGAAGCAACATATTCGACATCCTGCCTTAATTCCGATTTAACAGTCAGGGGATAGTTCCGTAACTGACTCAATTCCTGTAACGCTTCTTCCAGGGTATGAAAACTTTGCGCGTAAGAAGGATGACTCAACCGATATTGACGGGTTAGCGCATAATATCTCAGGCCAACTCTCAACTTACCCCTGGCCACTTCTTCATTTAACCAGTACCAGCGTGAATCAACCAGACTGAACTTGGTTACGAAGTAAAGCACAATGCCTTTCTCAAGCGCCTGTTCCAAGGTGGTATTGAGTACGATTTCCGTATCTGCACCGATTTCATAACCACTCCCGACTGCGGACAAACTGACCGACTTTATCTGTATACCTCCCGTTCCCTGCGCGATCGCCATGGGCAGCAACAAAATCTGCAACCAGAGGATAATAACAATATGTGGGAATCGGGCTCGTTGCGTCATCGCATCAGGTCTTATGCAACAAGGCATAGTAGAAGCCATCATGCTGACTATCCGGCAATAATTGTCCGTCCATCAAAGCAACCTCGGAAAGTGGCATTAAACGAGCATCCGGATGATCATTTATAAATTTATCTATCTGCATTCTGTTTTCTTCGGCAAAGATTGAACATGTCACGTACAACAACCGCCCACCTTGATTCAGCGTTTTCCATAAGGCATTCAGGATCGCCTGCTGGCTGGCGGAAAATTGCAGGATATCGCTCTCACGCCGCAACCATTTGATGTCAGGATGTCGGCACACCACACCCGATGCAGAGCAAGGCACATCCGCCAGAATCCGGTCAAATAGCCGGCCATCCCACCATGTATCCGGCTTTGATGCATCGCCACAAACCAGACGATCTACTTTCATTTTCATCCGTTCAAGATTTTGCTGTACCTGGGTAAGCCTTGCAGAATCATTATCCACGACCGTCAATGACACCTCGGCCAATTCCAGTAAATGCGTGCTTTTACCACCCGGTGCGGCACACGCATCCAACACACGCATTCCATCCTGTACATCCAGAAAAGATGCTGCCAGTTGCGCACCTGCGTCCTGAACAGTGATCAGTCCTTCCGAGAAACCCGGTAATTTCTCCACCCCCACCGGTTGACTCAGTTTGAGTGCTCCCTGCCATAGCAATTGCGCAGACATGCCCTGCTCGTTCAACAGCCTGCAATAATCTTCCACGCTAATCTTGCGCTGATTCACCCGCAAGGTCATGGGTGGATGCTTGTTATCCGCCGCTAGTATTGCCTGAAAATTCTGCGGATATTGTTGCCGTAATTTATCGATCCACCACTGCGGGTGAGAATAGCGCCCAACTTCTTTTTCACTCGTTTTTTCCAGCAAGTGTTCCCGTTGCCGGATAAAGTTGCGTAATACTGCGTTGACCAGTCCCTGCATGCCTTTTCCATTCACCAGACAACGCGATGCCGAGACGGCCTGATCAACAACCACATGCGATTGTGTTTTGCTGTACTGCAACTGAAACAGACCCACCAGCAGCAAATTATACAAGCACTTATCACGCAATGCTTTTTTTAATAGCAATCCGAGGGTTACTTCCAGTTGTCCATAAAAGCGGAGCACACCATAACTTAAATCCTGAATGGCGCCCCTCTGTTGCCTGGATAGCGTGGAATCCGTCCGCCAGATTTCCTGCAGTACCCCGGTCAGACTCTCCCCAGCCAGCACTCTGCCGATTGCTGATGCTGCAGCCAGTTGCGTCTTAATCATGCAACACACCAGGATTATTCATGGCACTAAAATATTCACCCGTGCGAATGACATACCCAGCCAAGAAGTCTGCAGCACTCAATTTCCTGCCACCTGGTTTCTGAATGATCTCGATTCGCAGCAAACCTGTGCCACACGCCACGACAATGCCACTTTGCCCGATCGTCACAATTTCCCCTGAATTGCTGGAATTGCCCGGAATGGCCTGCGCCTGCCAGATCTTCAGCATGTCGCCATGAAAATACGTATAAGCACCTGGATTGGGATTAAATGCGCGCACCGCACGATTTATCTGTTCAGCGGGTTGCTGCCAGTCGATTTCCGCTTCCGTTTTTTTTATTTTGGGCGCATAGCAGGTTTCCTTTTCATTTTGAGTAACCGGCATCAATTTTCCCTGTTCCAGCAATATCAAGGCATCAACAATACCCTGAGCACCTAATATGCATAATTTGTCGTGCAAAGATTGCGCTGTATCATTCGGAAGAATCGCCACAGTCTTTTTTAAAAGCATTGCGCCCGTATCGAGACCTGCGTCCATCCGCATGATCGTAATGCCTGTTTCAGCATCACCCGCCAGAATCGCTCGCTGAATCGGTGCTGCGCCACGCCACCGCGGCAATAATGATGCATGTATATTCAGGCACCCCAGGCAAGGCACGCTCAGCATTGCTGCGGGCAAAATCATTCCATAAGCTGCCACAACCATCACATCCGCATTGAGCGTTTTCAGTTGTGCGGGCAGTTCCGGTGTTTTCAGTGTCAAGGGTTGCAACACTGTGAGTTCATGCTGCTGCGCCAGTGATTTGACTGCATTGGCAACTGTTTTCATCCCCCTGCCGGCAGGCCGATCTGGTTGGGTTAATACCAGGACAATATCATGTCCTGCCTCAATCAGCGCCTCAAGTGCAGTGGCTGCAAAAACGGGAGTTCCGGCAAAAATAATTTTCATTTCAAAGGGTCAGTGAACCGTCAATCAATTCGAACAACAACCAGATGCCAGCATTGAGACCATAACTTGAACCGGAAGAAGCTGATTTGCATTTCAGGAGTCTGTCGGAAAATTACTCATCTCACCGGGACAGAGCAACACCCGTCCATTACATGATGCTGCGCTGTTTCTTCTTTAGCTTTGCCAGCGCACGTGTTTGTTTCAGCTGAGACCAGTATTCGATAAACACTTTACCGACCAGATGATCCATTTCATGCTGAATGCAGACGGCAAGCAGTCCGTTTGCATCCATGGCGAACGTTTTACCTTCCGCATCAAGCGCCTTGACCGTGATTGATCCGGCACGCTGAACCTTCCCATAGATACCGGGAACAGACAGACATCCTTCTTCATAATCAGAATTCCCATTGCTGGCGACAATTTCAGGATTAACGAGAACCAGCAATTGATCACGGGTTTCAGATGCATCAATCACAATCACTCGCTCGTGCACATCGACTTGAGTTGCGGCCAAACCAATACCTGGCGCGGCATACATCGTCTCAGCCATATCTTTTATCAATGAGCGGATTTTGTCAGTGACTTCCGTTACGGGAGCGGCTACGATATGCAGCCTTTCATCTGGATATTGTAATATTTTTAGAATAGCCATGAAAAAATTGTATAGTTCCACAAACCAAATACGACATTTAGGTCGTATCATTACTTGATCAAACTGCGTTTATCACTTTAACCTGCCATGGGGTCATTCACATGCAAAAGCCTATTATATCGATGTTTTTGTTCCTAGGCCTACTTTCTGTCATGCCTGTCAATGCGGAGAATGTTACGCTGCGAAACGATGCACCGGATCGTTATGTTGTGGTTCCTGGCGATACGCTGTGGGGCATCGCATCCCGATTTCTCCAGGACCCCTGGCAGTGGCCGCAGGTGTGGGGGTTCAATCGTGAGCAGGTAAAAAATCCGCATAAAATTTATCCAGGCGACGTCATCATATTGGAAAAAACACTACAGGGTACCCGATTGCGCCTTGCGGAAATAAAAGGCAAAGGCGATCCGGAAACTGTTAAGCTATCTCCCAGAATACGTGCAGAACAGATCGGCGATACCGCCATTCCCAGCATCCCCGCATCAGTAATCGAGCCTTTTCTGAGTCAACCGCTGGTTATCGGGAAAGACGGTCTTGATAAAGCACCCTACATTCTGGGGTCCAGCGACAATCGCGTCATATTAAGTACCGACAATACGGTATATGTCAGTGGATTACCGGAAGACAAAGGCTCCGCATGGCAAATTTTCCGCCCCGGAAAAACGCTGGTCGATCCCGACACCGATAATCGGGTTTTAGGTTTTGAGGCAACTTATCTGGGCGACATCCGGGTCAAGGCTTTTGCGGATATCAGTACAGTCGTTATCACCCATGCTGCGGAAGAAATTCTTAAGGGTGATCGCCTGGTTCCTTCCCCCGGGCTCATCTTCAATAACTATTCACCCCACGCACCTGACTTTGAAATCAATGGCCGACTGATTTCAGTCTATGGCGGTGTTACCGAAATCGGCCGAGGATCCATTGTTACGTTGAATAAAGGCACGCTTGACGGACTGGAGATGGGGCATGTGCTGGCCGTCTACCGCAGAAGTCATGCCAAAGCACTTTCTGGAAAAATCCTGCAATTACCCGACGAAAGAACAGGTCTGGTCTTTGTATTCCGAGTTTTTGATAAAATATCCTATGCCTTGGTCGTACAAAGCACACAATCCATTAAAATTCTGGATGCCGTTAAAACACCCTGATACAACAACAACGCACTCATGAAACAGGCATCAGATATTGAATCCTGGCTGAGTCTTAATTTGATCAATGGTTTAGGCGATGAATCCATTCGTCGCCTGCTGGTTGCCTTTGGCAGTCCGACCGCCATCTTTTCTGCGAGCACATCCGCACTTGAACAGACAGTTAAGGCTCCAATCGCGAAAGCTATCAGGCAGGGAGCTGATCCCGGTAAAATATCCGCCACACTCAAGTGGCTGGAAGATCCGGCCAATTCAATTGTCACGCTGGCAGATACCGATTATCCCGCGCAGTTATTAAATATTGCCGATCCGCCACCCCTGCTTTATCTCAAAGGCCAGCGAAATCTTTTAAAATCATCCGCACTCGCCGTTGTCGGCAGCCGCAATGCCACTCCCCAGGGAATAGCCAATGCCGAATCTTTTTCTGAGGCAGCCAGTCACGCCGGTCTCTGCATTATCAGCGGCATGGCGCTGGGAATTGATACGGCAGCTCATCTCGGTGGACTGCGCGGCGCAGCAGCCAGCATCGCTGTTGTAGGCACCGGCCTGGATATTGTTTACCCTGCAAAAAATCATCAGTTAGCGCATCGATTAGCCAGGGAAGGCGCCCTGATTTCCGAGTTCCCGCTCGGTACCCCAGCCATTGGTCGGAATTTTCCCCGCAGAAATCGTATTATCAGCGGCATGAGTCAGGGCTGTCTTGTTGTCGAAGCCGCATTACGCAGCGGCTCACTCATTACTGCACGACAGGCGCTGGAGCAAGGGCGTGAAGTACTGGCCATTCCGGGTTCAATTCATTCTCCCTTGTCCAAGGGGTGCCATGCGTTAATAAAGCAAGGCGCCAAACTGGTAGAAAATACGCAGGATATTTTAGATGAACTAAACTATCAATCCGTGATAGTGTCTGATAGCAAAAGTAAAGAAACCAGCATGCCATGCTCAACAGAAAATACCGCTTTACTCGCGCATCTGGGCTATGATTCCGTTGACATTGACACATTATGCATACGCAGTGGCTTGACGGCGGAAACGGTATCAGCCATGCTATTGACACTCGAGCTTGATGGTTTAATTGCCAGCTTACCTGGCGGATGCTATCAACGAATTCAATAACATACAGCACAGATGCTTTGACAACACGCCAAGGAAACGCTATTAACTCATACACCTGTTACCCGATATTTAATAAATCTATCCCATTGATAAATCAATGGTTTCCGGTTTAGTGATGGCTCATGAAATTAAGTGCGTCACCTTGAGCCTGTAGACAGATTTGTAATTATTAAACACTATTATGTTCGATATACTCGTTTATTTATTTGAGAATTACTTTGATTCGGGTAGTTACCCGGATTCTGCGACCCTGACACGCAAACTGACGATGGCCGGGTTTGCCAATGAGGATATTAGTCAGACTCTCGATTGGCTCTCGGAACTGGCCAAGCAGGATATTGGAAATTATCCTGCCTCCTTTACAGAAAATGACTCTTTCCGTTGTTATACCGACTATGAAATGGAAAGAATCGATACGGAAGGAAGAGGATTCATTTGTTTTCTGGAGCAGGCCGACATCATCAACCCATTGCAACGGGAGCTATTGATCGACCGTGTTCTGGCCATGGATGAAGGATCATCAAGTCTTGAAAAGATCAAACTGATCGTACTCACAGAACTCTGGATACAGAATCAACTGACCGATGACACCATCCTTGAGAAACTGCTGATAGTCAGCGACTCTCATTATCGACATTAGCCCACTATCACACTCATTTTTTATTACTTTAGCTATATTATTACAGCGGACTCAATGTGTTCAAAACTCGAATCACCCCGACAGCCATTCCTGTCAGTCACACCAACCCGGTAACAATCATCCGGTGCAGCAAGGCACTGCCGACTCGCAATCGATCACGACACGGCCATGAGTAAGTCACTCATCATCGCTGAGAAACCATCGGTTGCTGCCGATATTGCCCGCGTACTTGGCAGCTTTACAAAACACACGGATTACTTTGAAAATGACCAGTATATTGTGTCATCCGCAATCGGTCATTTGCTCGAACTGGCTATCCCGGAAGAATATGAAGTCAAACGCGGTAAGTGGAGTTTCGTTAATCTACCCGTCATTCCGCCGCACTTTGATTTGAATCCAATTGAAAAAACAGCATCCCGCCTGAAGCTGCTCACCAAATTCATTAAAAGCAAGGATGTGGACACTATCATCAACGCCTGTGACGCGGGGCGAGAGGGTGAGCTCATTTTCTATTACATCATGCGTCATGCGGGCGCCAAAAAACCGATCAAGCGTCTCTGGCTACAATCCATGACACCGGATGCCATTCGTGAAGGATTCAAAAAATTACTGGATAATTCGGAAGTAGAGTCATTGGCTAAAGCGGCTGTCAGCCGATCAGAGTCAGATTGGCTGGTGGGTATTAATGGCACGCGCGCGATGACTGCCTTCAATTCCCAGGAAGGCGGTTTTCATAAAACAACGGTTGGCCGGGTACAAACACCAACTCTGGCGATTCTTGTCGAGCGTGAAGAAAAGATCAAAAAATTCAAGTCACAGGATTACTGGGAAGTTCATGCCACGTTCGCAGCCAGCAATGGCAGTTATCCCGGCAAATGGTTTGATGAAAAATTCACAAAAGATAAAATCAATCATGAATTAAAGCCCGAACGGTTATGGACACAGGACAAGGCTGAGTTAATCCGTAACAAGTGCCACGGAAAACCTGGCAAGGTTAATGAAGAAAGCAAACCAACCAAGGAAATCTGTCCGCTGCTGTATGATTTGACAAGTTTACAGCGTGATGCAAACGGCCGTTTTGGTTTTTCCGCTAAAACGACGCTGGGTCTGGCTCAAGCCTTATATGAAAAACATAAGGCGCTCACTTACCCACGGACTGATTCACGCGCATTGCCCGAAGATTATATTGCTACCGTTCAAGATACGTTGCGCAGCATGGAAAATACAGAGTATGCAAAGTTTTCCAGGCAAATTCTGGCGGCCAATTGGGTAACCCCGAACAAGCGTATTTTCAACAATACAAAAATTTCCGATCACTTTGCCATTATTCCGACATCCATCATTCCCGCGAAGTTGAATGACGCGGAGGCAAAGCTCTACGATCTGGTGACCAAGCGCTTCCTCGCTATTTTCTTCCCTGCTGCTGAATTTCTGATCACCACGCGCATCACGCGCGTCGAAGATGAACCGTTCAGGACAGAAGGTAAAGTGCTGGTTAACCCCGGATGGCAGGCCGTTTATGGCAAATCGGTCAAAACGACTGAGCCTGACGATGAAACCACGCTCATCGCGATTTCGCCCAATGAAACGGTCACTACGGAAGACGTTGAAATCATTGCAAGCCAGACTCGCCCACCGGCCAGATTCAATGAAGCCACATTATTATCAGCCATGGAAGGGGCTGGCAAACTTGTGGAAGATGAAGAACTGCGTGCCGCCATGAGTGCAAAAGGATTGGGCACTCCCGCCACACGCGCCGCCATCATCGAAGGTCTGGTATTTGAGAATTATATTCAACGCGTGGGGCGCGAACTTCACCCCACCGCCAAGGCTTTCTCACTGATCACTTTGTTACGCGGACTCAAGATCCCCGAGCTGATTTCACCGGAACTGACAGGCAATTGGGAATTCCAGTTGCGCCAGATCGAACAGGGCAACTTAAAACGCAGTGCGTTTATGGACAAGATTGCCGAAATGACACGCCACATTGTCGAACAGGCAAAAAGCCATCGCGGCGAAACCATTGAAGGGGATTTTTCAACGCTCAAGTCACCCTGCCCTAAATGCGGCGGCGTAGTGCATGAAACCTACAAGAAATTCCAATGCCAGAAATGTGACTTCGCGCTGTGGAAAATCCTGGCGGGACGTCAATTTGAAGTCGAGGAAATGGAAACCTTGATCACCCAGAGTGAAGTTGGGCCTCTGCAAGGTTTTCGCAGCAAAATGGGACAGTCATTTAACGCCAATATCAAGCTCACTGACACATTTGAAATGAAATTTGATTTCGGCAATGATGATGAGAATCAGGAAGAAGTAGATTTCAGCGATCAGGTTTCTCTGGGTAAATGCCCAAAATGCGGTCATGCCGTCTACGAACATGGCATGCAGTATGTCTGTGAAAAATCTGTCGGTGCAGCCCGCACCTGTAGCTTTAAAACCGGAAAGATTATTCTTGATCGTCCAATCGAGCGTGAGCAGGTAACCAAACTGCTGGAAACCGGAAAAACAGATCTGCTCACAAAATTCACATCCAAAAAAGGCAGGCCCTTTTCTGCTTATCTGGTCAGGAATGCAGACGGAAAAATCGGCTTTGAATTTGAACAGAAAAAACCCAGCAAAAAAACAGCCGAAACAAAAACAAAACCCAAACAGGAAAAGACCAGATCCAAGTCTGCTGACAAAGCAGATAAATCAGACTCATAAAACCATTCTGGCCATCGATAATGGCCAGAATGGTTTATTCTATTAACTGTTACGTCTGTTTATTGCGTATAGAAATTCACAAAATACTTGATCACGCCGCTTGATCCGACAATAATCATAATCAAGCCACCAACAACCGCGCTGCCCTCTGTAACGATCGAGAACAATGCCCTGCCTGTATTCTCAAATTCCTCTTCTCCCACTTCATTCTGTCGTTTCTCTCTGCGACTCTTTACCCATAGCTGCATCCAGATAGCAGCAGGAATCATCAAAAAAGAAAACATCAAAGCAATTTCTGCATCTTCCATCAATCAACCTCTTTTTTTGTAAAAATCATCTTAATAATCTTATCGCACACTGGTTTAATCAGTGTGTCAGGCAATCACTTTTATGTCTAATAAGCAAAATAAAACAGCTTTCCTGTAAAAAGCTACCGCAATAGATTACCTTAAACAAGGTAAACAGATAAATATTTTTTCCAAACCGTCTTCATCAGCACGACTCCAGCAGACGTATCGACACCACTATCAAGTCCATAAAAAAATTTCCCGAATGATTTTTAAGCTATCATTCATCAATTTTATCATTTGAAATGCTATGAAATGGCTTAACCTACCACTGGTTAAAACGGCCCAGGGCTCAATACAGCTCCCGGGATCCAAGAGTATATCCAATCGGATTCTTCTATTATCCGCATTAGCCGAAGGTACGACACATGTACATGACTTGCTGGCTTCCGATGATACCGCACGCATGCTGGAAGCACTGGCTGCATTAGGTATTTCCATCACACAAACGGATAAAAACAATTACCAGATTACCGGTGGCAGGGGAATATTCCCTGTACTGGAAGCTGATCTGTTTCTTGGCAATGCCGGCACTGCTTTCCGGCCTCTAGTTGCCGTACTGTCTTTGATGAAAGGACATTACCGGCTGTCCGGCGTGCCCCGCATGCATGAACGGCCTATTGCAGATCTGGTCGACGCGCTGCGTCAGCTCGGCGCCCGGATCGCCTATCTTGGCAATTCAGGTTTCCCGCCTCTGGAGATCAAGCCACTCAGCGCGCTTGATAACGACGTCAACCAGATTACCGTAAAGGGTGATGTTTCCAGCCAATTCCTGACCGGATTACTGATGGCGCTGCCACTGATCGGCAAGAAGTCCATCATCCATGTTTCCGGCACCCTGATATCGCAACCTTACATTGAGCTGACTCTCGCACAGATGCAGCGTTTTGGTGTCAAGGTTGAACGCCAGGCATGGCAGCAGTTCACCCTGCCCGCCGGGCAGATCTATCGCAGTCCGGGCAAAGTCATCGTCGAAGGCGATGCCTCCTCGGCATCTTATTTCCTGGCAGCCGGTGCAATAGGCGGCGGCCCGGTCCGGGTTCAGGGTGTCGGCCGTGACAGCGCCCAGGGCGATGTCCGTTTTGCGGAAGCCCTCGAGAAAATGGGGGCACATATAGAACGGGGTGATAACTGGATCGAGGCCAGCGGCCCTCACCCGGATCAATCCGGCAAGCCATTACAGGCCATTGATCTGGACTGTAATCATATTCCTGATGCGGCCATGACGCTGGCGGTTACTGCACTATTTGCCAACGGTACGACCACACTCAGAAATATTGCCAGCTGGCGCTTAAAAGAAACTGATCGTCTCGCTGCCATGGCCAAGGAATTACGGAAACTGGACGCAATTGTTGATGAAGGATCTGATTATTTACGCATCACTCCACCCGGCAATGGCCTGACGCCCGATGCTGCGATTGACACCTATGACGACCACCGCATGGCGATGTGCTTTTCACTGGTATCTTTGGGCGCGCCGGTTCGCATCAACGATCCTGATTGCGTTGCCAAAACATTTCCAGAATACTTTGAAAAGTTCTCGCACATTATTCACCAGAACTAGGGGAACACTGATTAATTCGGTGAACGAGATGAAGCACGAGGCGAGCGGAACGCAGCAACCGAGACATATCAATATGATAGGCGAGGGAGCGAGTACCGCGCAACGAAGTGATTCGCTCGTACAGTCAATTAATCAGCGTTTCCCTAAAATATTTTTTACACTCACTCATTAAGAATAGAAATCATCCATGGACACCTCAAAAATCCCGGTTATCGCCATTGATGGTCCGTCTGCATCCGGCAAGGGCACGATCGCTCAACTCGTCGCCAGAAAGCTCGGGTTTCATTATCTGGACAGCGGCGCACTCTATCGGTTAATCGCTTTAAAAGCGATACAAACCCATGCCGATATTGATGACGTACCCACGCTGACCGATATCGCAAAGAATCTTGATGTCACTTTCAGGAATGATGAAGTCTATCTTGAAAACAATGTGGTGACAGACGCCATCCGCACCGAGCAATGCGGCATTCTGGCTTCTCAACTGGCAGCCTATCCAACTGTCCGGGATGCTTTAATTACGCGGCAACGTGCGTTCTGCCAGCCTCCCGGCCTGGTCACCGATGGGCGCGACATGGGGTCGACCATCTTCCCGAAAGCCATATTAAAAATATTTTTGACAGCCAGTGCCGATATCCGCGCAAATCGTCGGTATAAGCAGTTGAAAGAGAAAGGAATAAATGCTAACATCAGCGACCTTTTGCAGGACATTCAAAAACGTGATGCACGCGACAGCAATCGGAGCATCGCGCCCCTGCAGCAAGGTGCAGATGCAAAGTTGTTAGATACAACCTCACTGACCATATCTCAAGCACAAGACACCGTGCTCTCTTGGTATAATGAAATCTGCATGAACGATTAAGATTTGAATACGAAAAAATGAATTTTCGTATTCAAATTATTTATTAACTAACCCAATCTATCCAGCACCACCTTGGATGGAATGATAAATCAGGTAATTTTTACAATGACTACTGCTTCCACTGCATCTATATCTCCAGAAAGTTTCGCCGCACTCTTTGAGGAAAGCCTCTCACGTCAAGAAATGCGTATTGGTGAAGTAATCACCGCTGAAGTTGTCCGTGTTGACTACAATATTGTTGTTGTTAACGCCGGACTCAAATCTGAAAGCTTCATCCCTGTTGAAGAATTCAAAAATGACCGTGGCGAAATTGAAGTCAAGGCGGGTGATTTTATCAGTGTCGCAATTGAATCCCTGGAAGACGGCTACGGTGAAACGCGTCTGTCGCGTGACAAGGCCAAGCGCCTGACCGCATGGCATGATCTGGAAGAAGCGATGGAAAGTGGCAAAATTGTAACGGGCATGGTCAACGGCAAAGTGAAAGGTGGCCTGACTGCCATGATTAATGGCATTCGCGCATTTCTTCCCGGTTCTCTCGTCGATATTCGCCCCGTCAAAGACACCACCCCTTATGAAAACAAGGAAATGGAATTCAAGGTTATCAAGCTTGACCGCAAGCGCAATAACGTTGTCGTTTCCCGCCGCGCTGTACTGGAAGCCTCACAGGGCGCTGACCGTGAAACCCTGCTGGCCAATCTGCAGGAAGGCGCAACTGTCCATGGCGTCGTCAAGAATATTACCGATTATGGCGCATTCGTTGATCTGGGCGGCATTGACGGTCTGCTGCATATTACCGACCTTGCCTGGCGCCGTGTGAAGCATCCTTCCGAAGTGATCAACATTGGTGACGAAGTAACCGCCAAGGTACTGAAATTCGATCAGGAAAAAAATCGTGTATCGCTGGGCATGAAACAATTGAGCGAAGATCCATGGGTTGGATTATCAAGACGTTATCCGGCACGAACCCGCCTGTTCGGCAAAGTCACCAACCTGACCGATTACGGTGCATTTATTGAAATTGAACAAGGCATTGAAGGACTGGTTCACGTATCTGAAATGGACTGGACCAACAAGAATGTTTACCCCTCAAAGATTGTTCAGTTAGGTGATGAAGTTGAGGTCATGATTCTTGAGATTGATGAAGAACGCCGCCGTATCTCACTGGGCATGAAACAATGCCAGACCAACCCCTGGGAAGAATTTGCATCCACCCATGAGAAAGGCGACAAGGTCAGCGGACAGATCAAGTCGATCACCGACTTTGGCGTTTTCATTGGCTTGCCTGGCAATATTGACGGCCTGGTTCACTTATCGGACTTATCCTGGAATCAGCCCGGCGAAGAAGCCGTTGCAAACTATAAGAAGGGCGATGAAATCGAAGCGCTAATTTTGTCGATTGATGTAGAACGTGAACGTATCTCACTCGGCATCAAGCAACTGGAAGGTGATCCTTTCACCAGCTTTGTTGCAGAACATGATAAAAACAGTATCATCGAAGGCACTGTCAAATCGATCGATGCCAAAGGCGCAGTGATTGCACTGACACCGGATGTTGAAGGATATTTGCGCGCATCGGAAGTTTCGCGTGATCGTGTTGAAGACATCCGCACTCACCTGAAAGAAGGCGATAAAGTTGAAACCATGATCATCAATGTGGACCGCAAGAATCGCGCTATCAATCTTTCAATCAAGGCGAAGGATAAATCAGACGAATCCAGCGCCATGCAGAAAATAAAAACACCTGCCAATGCAGGCACCACCAGTCTCGGTGCCCTGCTTAAGGCCAAAATGGATAGCAAGAATACTGATCAATAAGGAATATTCATGACGAAATCGAAATTGATTTCCCGACTCGCGGAACGTTTTCCGCAACTCGCGGCTAAGGATGCTGAGCTTTCTGTCAAGATGATCATTGACGCCATGGCAAAAAGTCTGTCAGAAGGTCAGCGTATTGAAATTCGTGGATTTGGTAGCTTTGATCTGAACTACCGCCCACCGCGCACGGGTCGTAATCCAAAATCCGGCGCCAAAGTACAGGTACCTGAGAAATACGTTCCGCATTTCAAGGCTGGTAAGGAAATGCGCGAACGGGTTGATTACAAGAAGAAAAAGTAGTAAGTTAAATCTTGCTGAAATTGTAGTAACACTATCACGGTAGCCGGATAAACTCTTATCCGGCTACCCGACGTTTCAGCAGAATCCGCTTACCCATTGACTAATATTTATACCGTTTCTTAACTAGACTGATCATCATGCAATTACTGACCTGGATTTTGCGTGTCGTCGTTTTTCTGCTGTTACTCAGTTTTGCTACCCAGAATTCTGAGCTGATAGCACTGAAGTATTACCTGATGGATAAACCCGTCGAACTCCCCTTAAGCATTGTATTGCTGGTATTTTTCGCGATGGGAGTTTTTCTGACTTACCTGTCCACCTTGCTCAGCAAGTATTTCAAAAAATAACGATCGCAGGCAATATGACCGAACCGCGCATTATCGTTGCACTGGATTTCAGCAGTGCGGAGAAAGCGCTTGAACTGGCGGCAAAGCTTGATCCGCGACTGTGCCGGCTCAAAGTCGGTAAAGAACTTTTTACCGCTGCAGGCCCTGCATTAATTGAGAAGCTTCGAATCAAAGACTTCGAGATATTTCTTGACCTGAAATACCACGATATTCCCAATACGGTCGCCAGCGCATGCAAAGTTGCCGCGAATCTGGGTGTCTGGATGATCAACGTGCATGCGCTGGGTGGAAGAAGAATGCTCTCAGCCGCACGGGAAGCTCTGCCCACTACCGGCGCCACCAAACTCATTGCCGTCACACTGCTCACCAGCATGGATCAGGACGACTTAAAAGATATTGGATTACGGGGTGAACCGGAACAGATTGTTGAACGGCTGGCGAGCTTATCTAAGGCATGCGGCCTCGATGGCGTTGTCTGCTCGGCACAGGAAGCGGAGAATCTGCGGCAGAAACTGGGCAATGACTTCTGTCTGGTGACACCCGGTATCCGACTCAGCGACGGGTCTCAGGACGATCAGAAACGAATCACAACGCCACAGCAGGCTATACGAAATGGCGCAGACTATCTCGTCATCGGCAGACCCATCACACAGGCCCCCGACCCCCTTGCTGTATTGCTGCGCTATACAAATGAGACATTAGGTATGCCAGAAATCGGGAATCTGCCGGTTATGTGAACATCTTGACAAACCACGGCATAGCCTCCGCAGCAATAATAATACCCAGCATCCATTTTACAAGCATTAAATCCCCCCCTATGCGGGTATCAAGCTTTATCAATTCGTGCTTCCGCCCTTAACTCAAAGTCCTTCAGATCACGCTTGGTAGCTAAATCAGCTTCGCCAGTCGCTTCACGAAAAGCTTCTGAAATTGCTTTAGCTTGTTCTTCAGGTACACCAGCACTTCTGAGCTTTTCGACGAATTTAAGCGTATCAAATGTTACAGCCGTCATGGCATATCACCTTAAAATTATCTCTTATTAAATTGTGAACTGTTCACAGATATCAGGTCACACTATTGTGACATTAACACATACACATTAATGCAAGACTTGACCCCATATGCACATGCACACACTTTAATTCTTGCAAGTTACAAAAATTGCTTTACAAAATTTGCAATTGCCAACGCTAAGATAGCACCTAGCA
>JBBTCY010000094.1:5994-11283 GCA_038043005.1 Pseudomonadota bacterium | reverse complement strand
ACACGCTGGATAAATCAGCAATCTGATAAAGCACCTCTCCAGGCATAAAGCGTTGACCCATGACAGCCTTCTTTTCCAGCACCACGCCATCGGCTTTAGAGCGCAATGTCATATACTGCCGCACTTCACCGGTTTGCTGGAGGCGTTGTAACTCGGTTTCCGCAATATCCCAGTTGCGTAGTTTCTGCAATGCACTGGTAACCAATCGCTGCATAGAGGCCCGCACATCGGAATCGCTATCGGCGGTGGATTGCAACCCCCTTACCGCAATCAAGTATTCCTGTTGCGCGGTAATCAAATCAGGACTGTATACATCCATTAATGCATCGCCTTTTTTCACTACCTGACCCGTAGTGTTTATATAGAGCCGCTGGACCCAACCTTCAAATTTGGTCACTAACGTATATAATTTGCGCTCATCTGCCTGTATCGTTGCTACAGCTCGAATAGTGCGAGTCAGTTCACGTAATGTTGCGGTTTCAGTCCGTACCCCTAGCTTTTGAATTTTTTCGGTACTTATTTTTACGATGACTTGATCCGATGGAGATTCTTCTCCCTCATAAACCGGCAGATAATCCATTCCCATGGCGTCTCGCTTGGGTACCGGGGAAGTGTCGGGCAGACCCATCGGATTACGATAATATAAAATCTTTTTCCCAGTGCTGGCTGTTTCGGATGTCGTAGCGCCGATGGATGATTGTGATTGCATACTGCCCCACCAGTAGCCCGCAAACAAGGCCACTGTCACCACAATCCCGACGATGCTCAATTTAGTAATAGATTTCATTGGAAACTCCGTGAGTAATATCAGTTAGTGAGGCTTTTTGCCGATCAGCAGGTCAATTTCCGCCAGCGCTTTGTTGTAATTGGCCATCGCAGTGATGAGACTGGCTTCATAATCGAATACCGTCATCTGGCTATCCAGCAAGGTCAGAAAATCGACCCGATTCACCCGATAGGCAGCCAATGCCGATTCGACCGTCAGCTTCGCCTGCGGCAAGATGGCGGTTTGATAGAGCTTGACCGATTTCAGGCTTTGCTCGGCCATGGCGATCTGCTGGCGCAGTCTCGCCGTGATTTCATTGGTTTGCGCCTGATGCAGGCTGGATGCCTGATCGCGCAACGCCTGAGACTCCAGAATGCGTGGCTCGATTTTATTACCGCGCCATACCGGCAGGTTAACCGCCACTGTCATGCTGACCATGTCATCCCGCCGCAGACCGTCCATCATCGTGTCACGCTGGCCATACGATACGCGCACATCAAAATCCGGGTAATAGGCTCTGCTTGCCAGATCGCGTGATTTTTCATTACGCGCAATCAGACTCTGTAATGCCAGCAATTGCGGGCGTTGCGCCAGGGCTGCCTCTTGCAGCGTTTCCAATGCCAATGCCACTTCATGAATTTGCAGCGGTGCAGGAACCGGAACCACGCCCCTTGTGCTCCGTCCCAGTGTGCGGATCAGTTCCGCTTCAAATGCAGGTTGCTCTCGCGAAAGGCCCAGCAATCTGTCCAGCATTCTGGATACCTGCGTTTGAGCCTTCAATACATCGGCCTGACTGCCTTGCCCGACCTGATAGCGTTGTTCGGCAATCTGCAGAAGATGTTCAAGAGTCCGTTTGTTTTTCTCGACCAGCTTGATCATTTCAATCGTAAGCTCAAGATCCCAATAGGCTGTCTTGAGATCATGGATAACGCGGTTAATCGTTTCCTGATAGCCATGATCGATGGCTTCCGCGTCTCTGGCGGCAACATCCTTGCGCAATCCGCGTTTTCCCGGAAAAGGCAATCGCTGGGACAGACCAATCATTTTCATGGTCATATCCTCGCGGTTAAAGGGTGAGGATGCCAAAGGCGCATTGATCACGCCGGCCTCCAGCATGGGATCATCCAGCGCTGCCGCAGGTGCAATCCTTTGCCGGGCTGCTTCACGCTCCTGCTGAGCAGCCTGGATCTCTGGATTATTTTCCAGTGCTTCGGCAATCAGGCCCGGCAGCAGCGCCACAGTGTGAGAATCAGAGGCTGCCAGAGTTTCCTTTGATGCAGATTGCGCGAAGATTGCTGTACCAGCCTTGCCCGGACTGTTTTCCTGCCCCTGGGCATGGGACGTGATCGTCACAGCAATCAGTGCAATCACGATTATGTTAATGCGATTCATTGAGACCTCCTGACATATCATCTCCATTTATTCATCTGTCATGGACAAACGACAGTGATGGCTTGTGATATCGAAAAACCTTGCATCCAAATGATTACAAGATTAATCCTAATCCGAAAAATGATGGATTGCCTGGAATCCAGGCAGATTTTTACAGGGTATCGGCTAACGGAGGACGCTGGGGTTGTTCAGGAACAAAAGAGGTAAAACCGGTATTTAATGCCATCATGACAGACGGTTCATTCGTCAGCAGGGGTGCGGCATGATCCGACAGAATCGGGGTATTGTTGTATGCGTTGCACGATGTATCATCGCATGGCAGGCTGGTAACCAGAGGTGAACCATTTGCCGATTGTTTATGGCAGTCAGCATGGTGATGACTATCCACTGCTGCGGTCAATGTCACGTCATGATGCGTGCTGAAATCATCCTGCGCGCACACCGACAAAACAGCCGCCGTGACGCCCTGAATCGGCAGCCACAGTATGAAGAATATCAATATCCAATTGCTTAAATATAATCTCATGCCCTGATTATAAGCAATTTTTAATTGCCCGTACAAAAATCTTTGTTTTTCAATACTGCGTCAGTCATTGATTGCATCGTGCGGCTCATTCGTCTAAAATGATTGCAACACTGTTGCATCTTTATTTATGATTAATCAATTTCGAAGTATCGCTGAAGAATTAATCCGGCAGAACGGCGGGCGTTCTACATCGGGCAGGATTGCAATACTGGCCATCCTGCTGTCAGCCCGGCAAGCCGTGACACATCGGGAAATTGAAAAGCGTTTGCCGGATACATTGCCATTGGATCGAGTGACTTTATACCGGACGCTTGAATGGCTCGCCGGAAGAAGCCTGATCCACAAGGTAGTAAGCGATGACCGGGTGTGGCGCTTTCATGCGAATCAGACTGTGCATTCCCATCAGCATGCTCACTTCAAGTGTACAGGCTGCGCACAGGTAATCTGTCTGGATGATTTACCGACTGAGCGGCACTGGCCCTTACCCGTCGGCTATCAATTTCAGGAAATTGAATTAACGGTTAAAGGTCTTTGTGCCAATTGTGGTTAACCTCTGCAAAGCAGGAAATTTAAAGCCTTCATGATACGCAAAAGCTTATTTCTGATTCTGGCATTAGCATTGCTATCGGTACCGATCTTCCTGATGGCGCATGCTTTCACGCATTTCGCACAGGTCGATGTGCTGGATGTTGCTGAAACCGGAAACAGTGAAGAGGCTGATCTTGATGACATCTGCTTTGATTGCCTTGCACTGACCGCACTGAACATCCTTGTAATTGCCTCAGGATTCCTTCTGGGTAATTCAGCAACACGCCTGCGCCTGTCATTACTGACGATCCGGCACCATTCCGATAACCAGTCCTTCTCTTATTATTCACGCGCACCACCCGACTTTTTCTAGTTCCCTGAATTATTAATTTAATCTGAGTCAGTCATCAAGCAGTCGATCGATTGTCTTGATTTCTATTTATTGCTTATGAATCAATGTATTCATTAATGCAACCGGGTTGCATGACACGCACCCCAGAAAACGGGAAAGCTGCATGGATTATTCTAATCGCTCTATCAACTCTATCAATACTGCAAATTGGCCGAATCGAGACAGGCTGGTTAACCCAGCGATATTTATTCTGGTATTTTTCCTGCCGGATATAGCCGATAGCCACGCGCAGGCTGTCAAAAAAAATATTGAGTTACCAGGCGTCATCATTACAGCACCGACCGGAGGCTCAACTGAACCGGCTGGATTCAAGGCAGACACTGTCTTACAGGGAGATCGCCTGCGCCGCAAACGTGAAGCCAATCTGGGTGATACGCTGTCGCATGAGCTGGGTGTTACGTCAAGCAGCTTTGGGCCTGGTGCCGGACGTCCGATTATCCGGGGACAGGATGGACCGCGTGTGCAGGTATTGGAAAACGGCATTGGCACAGGTGATATTTCAACCATCAGCCCGGATCATGCAGTCGCCACGGAAACCTTGAATGCTTCTCGCATCGAGATCCTGCGCGGTCCTTCCACATTGTTGTATGGCAGCGGCGTATCCGGTGGCGTGGTGAATGTGATCAACGACCGGATCCCCGACCGCCTGTTTAAAGCACCCCAGGCCAACTATGAAGGGCGCTTTAATTCTGCTCTGGAAGAACGCACGGGCGCACTGAACGCGTCGGGAAGTTCGGGCCAGATGTCCTGGAATATCGAAGGAGTCAAGAGAAAAACCAATGACATCCATATTCCGGGCCGTTCAAACGTCAATGATCCGAACAGCGACGCCGGTTTCGTCAGGAATAGCGCGATCGATTCCAGCACTTTGTCTGCAGGCGGATCTTATATCGGTGAACGCGGTTTTATGGGTATGTCGGTTTCACGGTTGGCTAATTTTTATGGCATTCCCGGCCCTGAAGGCGCCAGAATTGATATGAGCCAGACCCGCTATAGCCTGGCCAGCGATCTGGATAATCCGCTAAAAGGGTTTCAGCAGCTCAAGCTGCGGGCTAACTATAACGACTACCAGCATAACGAACTCGAGCGGAGCGGCGATATTGGCAGCCGGTTTAAAAATAATGAACTGGAAGGTCGCGCTGAATTGGTACATGCACCCATTGCACACTGGCAGGGCGTGATGGGCGTTCAATTACAGAACCGTAATTTCATTGCAAAAGGGGATGAAGCCTTCGTACCATCCAGCTTATCGCAATCGGCAGGATTGTTCATGCTTGAAAAGCGTAGCTGGCAGCAGTGGCAGTTTGAAGTGGGTGGGCGCTTTGAACATGCCAGCCATAACCCGCAGGGAAGTATGCTGCCGATGCGTGACTTCAATCTATACAGCATCTCTACGGGCAGTGCCTGGAAATTTATGGAAGGCTATCAGGTGGATCTAACCGCTACACGCGGGCAACGCGCTCCGAATACAGTTGCGCTATATGCAAATGGCAATCATATTGCGACCAATACATTTGATCACGGCGATCACACCTTGACCAAGGAAACTTCCAATAATTTCGATCTAGCCTTGCAGAAAACAACCGGAATCGTGAAAGGAAAGGTCAATCTGTTTTATAACCATATCAATGATTTCATTTTCCAGCATAGCCGCGACAGCGATCA
>JBBTCY010000094.1:1299-5894 GCA_038043005.1 Pseudomonadota bacterium | reverse complement strand
TGTTTTATAACCATATCAATGATTTCATTTTCCAGCATAGCCGCGACAGCGATCAGGACGGGGTTGCCGATCGTATGAATGCGGAAGGAATGCTGGACAGACAAGGTTCATTTCTCATACAGGATTTCACACAAAGCCGCGCAAAATTTTATGGCGCAGAGGCGGAAGCCATCATATCGTTACTGCCAGACACGCTTAATCTACGCTTGTTTACCGATATCGTTTATGGTCAGTTGCAACATAACGAAAACATTCCACGACTCACACCGCAGCGTTTTGGCCTAGATCTTGATTACAGATGGAGAAACTGGTCTGCAAACTTTAACCTGACCCGCGTTACCCAGCAGAATCGGGTTGGAGCATTGGAAACCAGAACACCAGGTTATGTCCTGATGAATGCGGAAGCAGGCTACCATATGAAATACAGCAATACCTTCAGCTTCACGCTTTTCCTGCAAGGCAGAAACCTGCTGGATCAGGATATCCGTGTCCATACGTCATTCCTGAAAGATACCGCACCGTTACCAGGCCGCGCCATCGTCGCAGGTATCCGGGGAGCGTTCTAAAATCAATCTCATGCACTGAAACAGGTGCCACAGGCCATTGCTATGCCAGTTTGCAACCCTGATATAATGAAAAATGCAGTATGACGTGATGATTTCCGGCTCGCATTGAAGTCATGCGTGCAATCCTCGTTAAAGGCAGGTCAATGCAACCAACTATGGCAAAATGGCTCAAGCAGCTTCTTCTGGGCAGCCTGATCGGCTTATTCGGTATTCTGGTATATCTGTCGCCGGTTGGATCAGCGCTTGAAGAAAAGTTTGGCCTATATGGGTTGTTTCATTTGCGTGGCGCAGTCCATGCACCGGATGAGGTCGTCGTGGTTGCAATTGATCAGCCTTCCGCCACGCAACTGGATTTACCGGTCACCCCCCGGCTATGGCCCCGTGACTTACATGCCCGCCTCATTGACAGACTCACAGCGGCCGGTGCGCGCATTATCATTTTTGACCTTATTTTCGATACCCCCAGCGCTATCCCGGAAAACGATGAGAAACTGGCGCATGCCATGAAACAGGCAGGCAATGTTGTGTTGATCGAGCGATTGGTTTATCAGGACACGGGATTACCCATCGATTCAGATGATCAATCCTATCACCGCGTCATCAAGGAAGGCCCGGCACCGCTCCTGCCGATTATTGCAGATGCTTCAAAAGCGCGCGCGACGTTTCCATTGCCAAAGGCCGAGAGAGTCGACGACTATTGGACCTTCAAGGAAAATGCCGGTGATATTCCAACCGTACCTGTTATTGCGTTACAGATTTTCATTGCACCCATATATGGCGATTTCGTACGGTTACTCCGCACCATTCATCCCGAATTTGCCGCACAACTGCCTATTGATCTGAACGAAACGGATATCGAAGACCTGGTCCTTACGTTGCGTAATCTGTTTATCAATGAACCGCGTATAACCCCAATAATACAAGCTGAGCTGAACCGTGACACAGCGTTGAACGCTTCCGAGAAACAGACGATCCATTCGCTGATAAACCTGTATGCCGGGACTGAAACACGTTACCTGAATTTCTACGGCCCACCGCGCAGTATTAAAACCGTACCTTATTATCAGGCAGTGCATCTTGATAAAGAACGCAGTATGGATAATCCATTCGGCTGGATGGACTTCAAGGACAAGGTTGTTTTTGTTGGATTCTCAGGAGCCACCCAACCCGAACAGGATATCGTTCGAGACGATTACCATACGGTGTTCTCCAATCCTGATGGCCTCTTCATCAGCGGTGTGGAAATTGCCGCGACAGCCTTTGCCAATTTACTGGAAAACAAACCTGTCAGACCTTTGCCACTGCCGGGCAGTCTAGTCATTCTGTTTCTTTCAGGCCTTGGAATCGGCATCATCTTTCTGGCACTCCCCAAACGGGGAGCGATTACTGTCGGGCTTATTTTTACTATCTTCTATATCGGTAGTGCCTATTATCTATTCAGAGAAGCCAGTATCTGGCTGCCCTTGGTCAATCCAGTACTCCTGCAAATTCCGCTCGCGCTGTTCAGCGCCGTTTCAATTAAGTATTACGATGCCAAGCGCGAACGCCAACAACTTAAGGAAGCATTCGGGAAATTTGTGCCGGAACGCATTGTGAATGATATCGCCAGGAGTACCGGCCCCATTACGCTTAATAACCAGCTCGTTTATGGAGCATGTCTGGCAACCGATGCGGCCATGTACACGGCACTTGCTGAAAAACTGGACCCCCGCCAGCTGGGCCAATTGATGAATGAGTATTACGCCGTATTATTTGAACCGGTTAAACAGCATAAAGGCATCGTGTCGGATGTTATTGGCGATGCCATGCTCGCCATCTGGGCAGCACCCACCACAAATATCGGCTTGCGCAGACAAGCCTGCCTGGCCAGCCTGGATATTGCCAATGCGATCGATCGCTTTAATCAAACCGATAATCATCCCCAGCTACCAACCCGCATTGGCCTGCATTTTGGCGAAATGCTGCTGGGCAATATCGGTTCAATGCACCACTATGAGTACCGTGCGGTCGGTGATATGGTGAATACAGCCAATCGTATTCAGGATGTCAACAAAATCCTGGGCACACGCTTACTGGTATCGCATGAAGTCATCACCGGGCTGGACGAATTTCTGACGCGCCCTCTCGGTAATTTTTTACTGCCGGGAAAATCAACACCTGTGAATCTGGCTGAATTGATTGCACACAGGGATTTAGCGAATGACAAACAGATATGGCTGTGCGAACTTTTCACTCAGTCGCTGCAGGCCTATCAGTCGCAAAAATGGGTTGAAGCCAATCAAGGCTTCTCAGAAATACTCAGAATATTGCCGGATGATGGTCCTGCACATTTTTTCCTAACGCACTGCCATCAATACAAACTTGAGCCACCAGCAGGCCAGTGGAGCTCTACTTTGCGCATCACCGGTAAATAAACCGCATCTCGCAACACCCATAAGAATCCATGCTGAACATGTGGATTCTGTCTGTGAGAATTATCACAGACAAATCATGGCTTATAAATTAAGCTTCTAATATGTTTGATAAATAAATATCCTGACTAGTCGCAGGGATATCTATTTTGTATACTAAGCTGACTTTAGCGCCAGGTTTCTGATATCCGGTTCCTTTTTAGCGCGTGAAGTAAATTGGAACGCAGCATTCGAGCCAATCAAAGCAAAAAAGATCAATAATGAAAACATGCCGGGCAATCAATCGTGCTTTACCTGCCTTACAAGAAATCACTGTCAACACTATTCACTGTTTTTGCAGTGGTTTTTCTTGGGGGGTACGGTCACAATGCGTATGCATCCACAGCCTGTAAACTGGAAGTTGCGCACATTGTATCGATGCAAGGCATCATTGAGTTGCGTCGGGCGCAGGAAACAAACTGGCAGTCAGTCAACATGAATACGACCCTCTGTGCCGGCGATATGATCCGCGCCCGATCGCAGAGCCGCGCAGCACTCCGTTTAAGTAACCACAGCATGTTACGGCTTGATCAGAAGACGAGCATTACTTTCCCGGCATTGCAGGAAGATAAAACATCACTGCTGGATTTATTTGAAGGCGCGATACATATCATCACGCGCACCCCGAAGCCCTTTAAAATAAGAACCCCCTTTGTTAACGCGAGCGTGGAAGGTACAGAATTTCTGGTGGGCATTCATGAGGATAGCGCAAAGGTTGTCGTGTATGAAGGTAAAGTATCGGCCAGCAATACGTACGGCAGCCTTATGCTGGTTGATCATGAAGCAGCCATTGCATCAAGGAGCCAGGCACCACAGAAAGAAATCACCCTTCGCCCCACCGATGCAGTGCAATGGGCACTCTATTATCCGGCGATCGCGGAGTACCGGCAAAGTAACGAATCAGGGAATGATCGCGAAACAGATCCTTTAATCCGCCAGGCAGGCCGCTTACTGACTACCGGGCAAGCCGATGAAGCAAAAGACATACTCCAGCGTGTACTCCAGTTTGAACCCGGCAACAGCGATGCACATGCACTACTTGCAATCATCGCCGTAGTCCAGAATGAAAAAAGCCAGGCACTCGACCTGGCCACTAAAGCAGTGTTGCTCAATCAGCAATCCGCAACCGCGCATCTGGCGCTTTCCTATACCCAACAAGCCCATTTTGAGATTACCGCCGCACTCGCCAGCGTGCAGAAAGCAATCTCACTCGATGCACATAATGCACTCGCCTGGGCAAGACTGGCTGAGTTGCAGATGGCGGAAGGCGACCTGGATCGGGCTCTGGATGCCGCACGGCACGCAGTAAATCTGAATCCTGATCTGGCCAAAACACACACGGTCTTGGGCTTTGCACATCTCCTGCAGATTGATACCAGAACAGCTAAAACAAGTTTTATGCAAGCCATTGCACTGGATCAGGCTGATCCCATGCCCAGGCTTGGCCTGGGGTTGGCTTTGATCCGCGAAGGCGATCTGGAAGCAGGTCGAGTCGAACTGGAAATTGCCGCCAGTCTGGATCCAGGCAATTCGCTCATTCGCAGTTATCTGGGCAAAGCCTATTTTGAGGAAAAACGCT
>JBBTCY010000094.1:0-1199 GCA_038043005.1 Pseudomonadota bacterium | reverse complement strand
GGCAATTCGCTCATTCGCAGTTATCTGGGCAAAGCCTATTTTGAGGAAAAACGCTATTCGCTGGCCGGTACCCAATTTGACCTGGCCAAGGAACGCGACCCGAAAGACCCGACGCCATGGTTTTATGATGCGATTCAGAAACAAACCCAGAATCGGCCCGTTGAAGCGTTACAGGATATTCAGAAATCAATTGAACTGAACAATAACCGGGCCGTGTACCGATCCAGACTCCTGCTGGATCGGGACGAAGCTGCGCGCGGTTCCAGCCTGGCGAGAATTTTCGAGAATCTGGGATTTGAAAAACGGGCATTGATGGAAACGGCCAAATCACTGAGTTTCGATCCGGCCAACCATTCGGCGCATCGATTTCTGTCTGATACCTATGCCAATATCCCTCGACATGAAGCTGCCCGTGTCAGTGAGCTATTGCAGGCACAGCTTTTGCAACCCATTAATATCAACCCCGTGCAACCCCATATGGCGGTCGCAGACCTCAACATCATCACCAATACAGGGCCGTCGACCCCAGGGTTCAACGAATTTACTCCACTCATGGAACGCAATAAACCCCAACTGGTCACTTCAGGAAGTGTTGGTAACAATGGTACTTTAGGAAATGAAATAGTTTTCTCCAGGCTCCATGAACGCACTTCAATCAGTCTGGGTCAATTCCATTACGAAACCAATGGATTCAGAAAAAACAATGATCAGAATCACGACATTCTCAATGCCTTCATTCAGCATGCTGTAACACCGAAACTGAATATTCAGGCTGAGGTACGTACCCGCTCAACCGATCAAGGTAACTTATTATTGGACTTTGACAAAAATACCACTAACCCCAGAGCAGAACAGAATAGAATACGTCAGAAAATTGGTGATGACTCTGCACGTGTTGGTGCCAAGTACGATCTAACACCCAATCAACATTTTGTTGTGTCGGGACAATTTAATGATAGAAAAATTGAGGAAATCATTAATCCGCTTCCCCTGACATCTCCGCTTGTCAATTCAAAGATTGAATCATATCAAACCGAAACCCAATATCAATTTCGCAATCAATGGCTTAACATAGTAACTGGCTCTGGTGTTTTTCGCTCAAATTTTGATCAAGCTACTCAAGAAATAAGCGCTATCAACAATAAGATAATTAGTTGCTGTACAAAAGAAAATGGCCATAGAGATAAAACAAGCGGATA
>JBBTCY010000093.1:0-1125 GCA_038043005.1 Pseudomonadota bacterium | reverse complement strand
TTGAAATGTTTCCGCGCCGTGTGCAAAAGGTGCTGGATCAATGGATCGCCGGCAAGCTGACGGAACGGGAATTTCTGGCCGCCTCGGAATGGGACAGTGTCTGGAATACCGATGCTGATCTGTATCTGCCATTATTTCATTTTGCGCGCATGAACCGTATCCCGATGCTGGCGCTGAATATCGAAACCCGCTTGCGTAAATCAGTCGCCGAAAAAGGATTCTATGGTGTGCCGGTTGAAGAGCGGGAAGGATTGACCCGTCCGGCCGAACCGAGCCAGGCCTATCTCGATTATTTGCTGCCGATTTACAAGCAACACGACCGGAAAGACAGGAAAAAAGGCGAGATCGGCTATGATGATCCCGATTTCAAACGCTTTATCTCAGGCCAGCAATTATGGGACCGCGCCATGGCGCAAATTCTGCAGAAAGCCGCGACGGAAGGCAGCGGCGCTACAAAACCGCTGGTTGTGGGTGTGATGGGATCAGGCCATGTGGTCTATGGATTTGGCGTGCCGCATCAGTTGCACGATCTGGGTGTGAAGGATATCGCCAGCCTGTTGCCCTGGGATGAGAGTCGATCCTGCCAGAGTCTGGTGCCAGGTCTGGCTACGGCTGTTTTTGGCGTTCAGATTCATGTGTCTGACCCGACTCAACCACAGTTTCAGCGGCTCAGCATTCGCTTTGAAATAGGGCGCGGCGGAGCAGTCGTACTTCAGGTTGAGAAAAACAGCATTGCCGAAGTGGCCGGTTTGCAGTCGAGCGATGTCATTCTCGAAATGGCTGGTTTGCCAGTCAAAAATACCGAGGACGTGATTGCCATCGTGAAACGCCAGGCACCCGGCACCTGGCTGCCATTAAAGGTTAAGCGCGATGATCAGGAACTACAGATTATCGCCAGATTCCCTGTATTGAAACCTTAAATAATAACCGCCATGCTGATGTCAGGATCACAATTAATCAGGAATTGCCTGTTTCTTCTGTTTACGGGTTTTGTCGCGAGTTTCATCGGTACGCATGCCTCGGCGGCGCCAATACAAAATAATGAGGTTGATTACGACATAACCGTACGTATCGATCCCGTTGCCCGGTCGATTGAGGGAAAAAGCATCATCACGGTTAAGAGGC
>JBBTCY010000092.1:4130-35356 GCA_038043005.1 Pseudomonadota bacterium | reverse complement strand
ATACGATGAGATAATTGCCTGATGTATTGGCTGCTTGCCAGATAGCGGCACCGACAGGTAATTCCGCATAGTGTTGCACCTTGCTAGACAAGGCCAAGGCGCGCAATAATTCATTATTGCTGTAAATATGTGTGTAGGGTGACTGTGCGGATACCGGCATTTTTCCACCACCCCAGAACCAAACACTATTAATAATCAACTCGCCCCGTGCTTCACGTGCCTGATTGATTGGGTGCTCATGGAGTATCATCTGTATTTCATTGAATATTCTGTGCCATATTGCACTGTCTTTGCCGGCTGGCAGAAAGTTATTAATGTTATTACAAGTGACTTGATTGAGCGTATATGTAAACATTTCAGGTGTGTGAGGTGCTCGTATATACCAGCGATCAGGGTGAAGCGGTAAGAAGATGAGATCGTCATTGCAGAAGTGTTTGTTAAGGTCTTGTGTTATTTGCTTGGCTTCTTCTGCAGAAAGATGGAAGGCTCGACTGTCTGCCAGCATTATATGATTGTGTTCGATACGGAGATGTACGGGATCAGCGCGCATCCAGAAATCCTGATTATTTTTCAGTAAACTGGGATCATCACTATTCAGCGTAATCGGCGCAATTGGCCAGTGACCCTGCTGCTGGGCGATATTGAATGTCTGGCAGAGCCAGCTATCGATGTCTTGCGGGGGATTGGTGGTGAGGGTACTTTTAGACAAAAGTACTTCTAAAGAAGGAACTGATAAATCATGGTAAATTTCTTTTTGTGAGGTATCTGGCCAGAATAGAGCGGGAATCAGGAGATGTAAGTTCATGAGTAATTTGTAAAGGATGGAAGATCAATATGGCGTTGTGATTAAGATCAGATTTGTGGTTAATGTCGTGTCAAACGTATAATACTGCGATTGAGGAATATCAGCAGTTTATAAATCTCAAATCGAATAAAATTTTCGCTTTTATAAAATGATTAAAGTGGTTGCAATATGGTTTTTAGAATAAGTGCGCTAAGAAGATTTTGGTAAATCTGGCGGGATATGCCAATAGCTTTAGTATGAAAACTGTGTGATAACAAGTAAGGGCCAGTTCTCATGTTATTTAATATATAAGCACAGAGAGTTATAAAAAATATCAGTAAGACGGTGCGGGACATAGCTTGTTGGCTTGCATCAGATATTCCAATATTTGGAGAAAATATGTATCAGCATATAAAAGTACCAGGCGATGGTAAAAAGATTCTTATTAATCAGGATAACTCATTGAATGTACCTGATTATCCGATTATTCCCTTTATTGAGGGAGATGGTATTGGTGTAGATATCACTCCGGTAATGCAGAAGGTCGTTAATGCAGCAGTTAAAAAGGCTTATGGTGATCAACGCCGGATTTCCTGGATGGAGGTTTATGCGGGTGAGAAATCAACACGTGTTTATGGGCAGAATGTATGGTTGCCTGATGAAACCCTGCAGGCAGCTAAGGAATTTGTGGTTTCTATTAAGGGGCCTTTAACCACCCCGGTTGGAGGCGGGATCCGGTCTATCAATGTGGCGCTACGTCAGCAGCTTGATTTATATATTTGCTTGAGGCCTGTGCGTTATTTCAAAGGTGTGCCAAGTCCTCTGAAGAATCCGGAGAAAACAGATATGGTGATTTTTCGTGAAAATTCTGAAGATATTTATGCGGGCATAGAGTGGGAAGCAGAGTCAGAATCAGCAAGAAAGGTAATCGATTTTCTTGTTAAGGATATGAAGGTAACCAATATACGTTTTCCACAAACTTCTGGTATTGGCATCAAGCCGGTATCAAGAGAGGGGACGGAGCGTCTTGTGAGGAAAGCGATTCAGTATGCAATCGATAATAAGCGACAGTCAGTTACTTTGGTGCACAAAGGAAATATCATGAAGTTTACTGAAGGTGCGTTCAAACGATGGGGTTATGAATTAGCTGCAAAGGAATTTAAAGCCGAGTTGCTGGATGGTGGTCCTTGGATGAGGCTACCGCAGGATATGGGTAGTATTATTATCAAAGATGTTATTGCCGATGCATTTTTGCAGCAAATTTTGCTGCGACCAGAGGAATATGATGTCGTGGCAACGCTGAATCTAAATGGTGATTATATCTCTGATGCACTGGCAGCACAGGTTGGTGGGATTGGGATTGCACCTGGCGCTAATTTGAGTGATTCTGTTGCGATGTTTGAGGCGACCCATGGAACGGCGCCAAAGTATGCCGGCAAAGATCAAGTGAATCCCGGTTCAATTATTCTATCTGCAGAAATGATGCTCAGGCATTTAGGTTGGATTGAAGCAGCTGACCTGATCATCAGGGCAATGGAAACAACTATTCAGGACAAGATCGTGACTTATGATTTTGCGCGTTTAATGGATAATGCCAAGAAGGTTTCTTGTTCGGTATTTGGTGATGCGCTTGTGGAACATATGGGAAAATAACTGGAAGAGAAAACCTCTTGCCATTATCTGGCAAGAGGAAAATACTGTGTTACATTTATGGTCTTACTGTGTCAAAAAGTCTAAAGCCAGTTTTATGAACAAACAGTTAAGCGGATTGGATATTTGAGGCTTGTTTTCCTTTTGGGCCTTGAGTGACATCAAAGCTCACTTTCTGACCTTCTTTGAGTGTTTTAAATCCAGACATGTTAATTGCTGAGAAGTGTGCAAATAAATCTTCGCTACCATCGTCAGGAGTAATAAAACCAAAACCTTTGGAATCATTGAACCATTTTACTGTACCTGTTGCCATTTCTACTTCCTATATTAAGAAACTGGGCCGGAAACCCTAACACTATTTGAATTTCAAGACCACAAACGGATGAAGCTGGTGCCGCAGAGAACTTGAAGCCAAACGCCACATACAGTTTTACGCAAATCCGAGGTTAAAGTCAAGCGGTTACACTGGATTTATGAATAAGAAAAAGGTAATTGTCTCAAGATACTTGAAAATTTTGTCGTAATCGTCAAATATGTCATTAGTGCAGTATTTCTTTATTTATTCTAAACTGATGAAAATGGTAGGGATGTAGCAAATGATTAATGGTAGTTTTGAAACCGTTATCCTTGCGGAGGAAATAACTAACTTAAAGCCTCCTCCTATGTATAAAATTCTGTTATTAAATGATGACTTCACACCAATGGAATTTGTTGTGGAGGTACTGGAAGTATTTTTTTCTATGAATCAAGAGAAGGCGATACAAATAATGTTGAAGGTTCATACAGAGGGGGTTGGTGTGTGTGGTGTTTATCCAGGTGATATTGCAAACACGAAGGTTAACCAAGTTGTTGCATTTGCGAGAAGAAATCAGCATCCACTCAGATGTGTGATGGAGGAGAATTAAGATGATTGCACCAGATCTGGAAGTCAGTTTGCATATGGCATTTGTGGAATCAAGGCAGAAACGCTACGAATTTATTACTGTGGAGCATCTGTTACTGGCAATGCTGGATAATGCAAGTGCTGCAGAAGTATTGAATGCCTGTCTGGTAGATATTGAGGATCTGCGAGCGTTACTGCTGGATCATATCGCGCGCCATACGCCTGTTATTAATGGCGAAGGAGATGTAGATACTCAACCCACTCTGGGTTTTCAACGTGTTATTCAGCGTGCTATTTTGCATGTCCAATCCTCCGGGAAAAAAGAAGTAACGGGAGCTAATGTCTTGGTATCCATATTTGGTGAGAAAGATTCCCACGCAGTGTATTTCTTGCAACAAAAAGGCGTGACACGTCTGGATGTGGTGAATTATATCTCTCATAATATCCGCAAGGTGCCGCACGAGAATGATGCAAAAACAGGAGAAGGTGAAAATGAACATGAGCAAAACATGGGTGGTTTGCTCGAGAACTATACCGTTAATCTTAATGTCCTGGCATTAACCAATAAAATTGATCCTCTGATTGGTCGTGAGAAAGAGATTGAACGTGTTATTCAGACACTTTGCCGTCGTCGTAAAAATAATCCATTGCTGGTTGGAGAAGCGGGCGTAGGGAAAACTGCTATCGCTGAAGGACTGGCAAAACGTATTGTTGAAGAAGATGTGCCGGAATTGCTGTTGAAGCATCAGATCTACGCATTAGATATGGGTGCATTATTAGCGGGCACTAAATATCGGGGTGATTTTGAACAGCGATTAAAGTCATTGCTCAAGCAATTGATCGAAAAACCGGAAGCTATTTTATTTATTGATGAGATTCATACCTTAATCGGTGCTGGTGCGGCATCTGGCGGAGTTCTGGATGCATCCAATCTATTGAAGCCCGTATTAAGCACAGGGCAGTTGAGATGTATTGGTGCAACTACTTATAGTGAATATCGTGGAATCTTTGAAAAGGATCATGCGCTATCCAGACGTTTCCAGCAGATTGAAGTTAACGAACCAAGTGTTGACGAAACCATCGCGATTTTACGTGGACTGAAATCACGCTACGAGCAACACCATAAAGTGAAATATACAACAGGTGCACTGATTTCTGCGGCTGAATTATCTGAACGCTATATCAATGACCGGCACTTGCCGGATAAGGCGATCGATGTATTGGATGAAGCGGGAGCCGCACAGCGAATCTTGCCCAAGTCTAAGAAGCGGAAAATAATTGGAAGAAATGAAATTGAGACTGTAGTGGCCAAGATTGCGCGTATTCCACCGCAGAATGTTTCCAGTAATGATCGCAATAAATTAAGAACGTTGGATCGTGACATGAAAGCGGTTGTGTTTGGCCAGGACGCAGCGATTGATTCATTGACGGCAGCGATTAAGATGGCCAGAAGCGGACTGGGTAACCCTAAGAAACCAGTTGGTTCGTTTCTTTTCTCTGGCCCAACGGGTGTGGGCAAGACAGAAGTAGCAAAGCAGCTGGCCTATGCGTTAGGTATTCACCTGCACCGCTTTGATATGTCCGAATACATGGAACGCCATGCGGTATCACGTTTAATTGGTGCACCACCCGGATACGTTGGTTTTGATCAAGGCGGCTTATTGACAGAAGCGATAGTCAAACATCCTTATTCAGTTTTACTGCTGGATGAAATTGAAAAAGCCCATTCCGACATTTTTAATATTCTTCTGCAAATGATGGATTATGGAACGTTGACTGATAATAACGGGCGTAAGGCTGATTTTCGTAATGTAATTATCATTATGACAACGAATGCAGGTGCTGAGGCTTTAACCAAAGCATCCATTGGCTTTACTAAATCGAAATTTGCCGGTGATGAGATGATCGACATAAAACGATTATTCACTCCCGAGTTTCGTAATCGGCTGGATGCCATCATTTCATTTTCTGCGCTGGATCAGGAAGTCATTTTGCGTGTTACAGATAAATTCCTGATTCAACTCGAAGCGCAGTTGCATGAAAAGAAAGTTGAAGCTACCTTTACAGATGGGTTGAAAAAGTATCTTGCAAAAAATGGCTTTGATCCGCTGATGGGTGCAAGACCCATGGAGCGCCTCATACAAGACACTATTCGCAGTGTGCTTGCAGATGAATTATTGTTTGGGCGTCTGGTTAATGGTGGTAAGGTAACTGTTGATATAGATCGTGATGAGAAGGTTGTATTATTGTTTGAGGAAGAAGCAGCCACCATTTAATTGTATTGGTAGTAAGTACGTCCAATTTCTGTTGATATAAGTATTGTTGTTATATTTGATGTCTCTTGTGAGAGCTGTCAGGATTCCCTGCAACTCTTACAAGAGACAATGTCCATCGCTCAGAATAGCGGATTCCTTTTCTTTTCATGTCTGCTTCATTTGATCTATTGTCTCTACTTCAGCGGGTAATGGTAATATATACATTTTTTCAGTTTCTAAAATTTTCAAAGGGCTGATTTAACCATGTTTTCGCAGAAACAAACGATAGAAAATGTCGATCCAGAGTTATGGCAGGCAATTAAGGGTGAAATACAACGTCAGGAAGATCATATTGAACTAATCGCATCAGAAAATTATGCGAGTCCCGCAGTAATGCAGGCGCAGGGTTCTGTTTTGACAAATAAGTATGCTGAGGGTTACCCAGCTAAACGCTATTATGGCGGCTGTAAATATGTCGATCAGGTAGAGCAGCTGGCAATCGATCGATTAAAGGTGCTCTTTGGCGCCGAGTATGTCAATGTTCAACCGCACTCTGGCTCTCAGGCCAATGCTGCTGTTTATCTTTCCGCGCTGAAACCGGGTGATACATTGCTTGGTATGTCGCTTGCTCATGGCGGTCATTTAACACATGGATCCACCGTTAATCTCAGTGGCAAGATTTTTAATTCGATTCCTTACGGTTTGCATCCCGATACGGAAGTGTTGAATTATGATGAAGTAGAGAGATTGGCTTATGAACATAGGCCAAAAATGATAGTGGCCGGTGCTTCATCTTATGCGCGGATTATCGATTGGAAGCGTTTTCGCAAGATTGCCGATGCGGTAGATGCTTATTTATTTGTGGATATGGCACATTATGCTGGCTTGATTGCAGCAGGGCTTTATCCAAATCCAGTAGGCATAGCTGATTTTGTTACCAGTACAACGCACAAAACACTTCGTGGCCCTCGCGGTGGAGTTATCATGGCCAAGCCAGAACATGAAAAAGCGCTGAATTCTGCTATTTTTCCACAAACTCAGGGTGGTCCGTTGATGCACGTGATTGCAGCCAAAGCGGTTGCATTTAAGGAAGCAGCCGGCAAGGAATTCAGAGATTATCAGGAGCAGGTGATTGATAATGCACGTGTGATGGCCAAAGTGTTGCAGAGTCGTGGCTTAAGGATAGTTTCCGGTCAGACGGACTGTCATATGTTTTTAGTTGATTTACAGGCAATGAATCTTACCGGTAAGCAGGCGGAGGAATCGCTTGAGCTCGCACATATTACGGTAAATAAGAATGCAATTCCAAATGATCCACAAAAACCATTTGTTACGAGTGGCATACGGATCGGCTCACCGGCGATTACAACACGTGGCTTTAAAGAGATAGAAGCGGAGCATCTGGCTAATCTGATTGCAGATGTACTGGCTTCACCATTGGACTCAGTTGTTCTAAAGCGGGTAGCAGATGAAGCAAAGCATTTGTGCGCGCGATTTCCCGTTTATGGTGGGTAAGTTTATTATCTGGGGAATGTGTCGTATTCTGAGATCGTCATGACTGGATCAACCTGATTAACAATACTACCTTGCGATATGAAATGTCCTTTTTGCAGTACTGATGACACGAGTGTAATTGATTCCCGTGTCAGTGAGGATGGTCATAAAATACGGCGGCGGCGGCGTTGTCAGGCATGTGATAAGCGTTTTACAACCTATGAAACAGCCGAGTTACGGTTGCCCCAGGTTGTCAAGCATGATGGCAATCGTGCCGAGTTTGATCGGAATAAGTTACTGACGGGATTTATGCGTGCACTCCATAAACGCCCAGTCCCTACAAGTGATGTCGATGCGGCGATTGATCGTATTATGCAGAGCTTTCTGAGCCTGGGGGAGCGCGAAGTTTCATCACGAAGTATTGGTGAGAGCGTGATGCAAGAGCTTTATAAACTGGACAAAGTAGCTTATATCCGTTTTGCATCAGTTTACAAGAGCTTTCAGGGTATTGATGATTTCCACGATGCAATAAAAGAAGTGACAAAACCTCAATTACAATCCAAAGATGTGATCTAGCGATGAGCCATGGCTGCTGCTTTCCCGGGATTCTGAATACAGGTACTGAGGCCAACAGAAATATCATAAATTTGTATAGAAATTTATGCAGGTATGTTTTCAACGTCTGATTATACCTTCATGTCTCATGCGCTGCAGCTGGCTGAGAAAGGGTTGTACAGCACAATGCCTAATCCCCGCGTGGGTTGCGTTATTACACTGAATGATCAGGTTGTTGGCAAGGGTTGGCATGAGAAGGCAGGACAGCCACACGCAGAAAGTAATGCATTAAATTCAGCCGGGGAATTTGCGTGTGGTGCGACAGCTTATATTACGTTAGAGCCTTGCAGTCATTATGGCCGTACCCCGCCTTGTGCAAAGGCTCTGATTCAGGCAGGTGTCACCAGAGTTGTCATAGCCATGGAGGACCCTAATCCAATGGTTTCAGGTCGTGGCGGTACGTTATTAAAACAAGCCGGTGTAGTTGTACAGACCGGTTTACTGCAAGCGGAAGCCCATGCACTGAACATTGGGTTCATTACCCGCATGGTGCATAAAAGGCCGTGGGTCAGACTGAAAATTGCAGCGAGTTTAGACGGCAAGACTGCATTGAACAACAGCGTAAGCCAATGGATAACCAGTCAAGCGGCGCGATTAGACAGTCATCGCTGGAGAGCGCGTTCCTGTGCCATTCTGACAGGAATTGGCACAGTAAAGACAGATGACCCGCAATTAACAGTACGGCACGTCAGAACTTGTCGGCAACCGAAGAAAGTGATTGTAGACAGTCGGTTAACTATTCCTATCAATGCTAAATTACTGCAAGACGGAGAAGTGCTTATTTTTACCGTCAATGCGGATGACCAGGAAAAAATAGATAAGCTAAACCGGATGGGCGCTGAAGTCATTGTTTTGCCGGATGCAAAAGGTGGAGTTGATTTAAAAGGAATGCTGGAGAAACTTGCAGAGTTTGAAATAAATGAGTTATTGGTAGAGGCTGGCAGTGGGTTGAATGGTGCATTAGTGAATGCAGGATTGGTGGATGAGCTCATCATTTTTCTTGCGCCACACCTGTTGGGTAATCATGCGCAAAGCATGTTGAAGCTACCTGAGCTGGTTCAGCTTGAACAGAAACATTCGCTTAATATTCAGGATCTGCGCATGATCGGGCCAGATATCCGGATAATAGCAAGGCTGTAAATCTGAATCTTTTCTATTCCTTATGCGGCTTTTTAGCAAGTTTGCGCTGTAGTGTGCGGCGGTGCATATTCAATATTCGCGCAGTGACCGAAATATTATTATCGTTCTCAGTTAAAATGCGATGAATATATTCCCATTCAAGTCGACCGACGGACAGGGGGTGTACACTGATTGGGATATCAGTATCTCCAGTAGTGCGCTCGAAAGAAGCCATGATTTCATCGGCATCTACAGGTTTAGCAAGATAGTGAGTGGCGCCCAGCTTAATGGCTTCGACCGCAGTAGCGATACTGGCATACCCTGTCAATATGACAATGCGGGTTCCAGGATCCAGGGACTTCAGCTTCTCGACTAGAACCAATCCTGATTCGCTGGATAGCTTTAAATCAACAATTGCATATTCAGGCGCAGAAGTTTCCGCAAGTTTCAGCGCATCCTCGATGGTGTGTGCCTGATCTACACTGAAGCCACGTTTTGTCATGGCTTTTGCCAACACATCACAAAAAACTTTGTCATCGTCGACAATCAATAAACTTGGATGTTCAGTGTTGTCAATTGATTGGGATTCTGTCATGGCGCTATTCGATTAATGGTAAAGTTACCTGAGTACAGGCACCACCTTTCTCTAGGTTAAATAAATGAACGCTGCCGCCAAATCGCTCTATGTTGGCATTGGCCAGGAACAGGCCAATGCCAAAACCTTGTCCGGGTGCCTTGCTGGTGAAGAATGCGCTTCCGGCGCGTTGTTTGGCCTCTGCCGATAAGCCTTCGCCGTCATCAATAATTTCCAGATGTAATAACTGATCATCCCAATTACTTTTGACTTCAATGCATTTGGATGACGCATCAGCTGCATTATTCAGCAAATTTAAAATAGACTGACTCAACAATTGATTGTCCATAATCTTGGGGGCAGGTTGTTTGCCGTGGCTTTGATAAGTGAATTTAACAGTAGGGCGTATTAGCTTCCACTTATCAAGTACTTGGCAAAGAAATATATCAACAGGTTGCTTGCTGCCAGCTTCAGCACGTGCCTGTCCAGCTTCGGCAAGCAACTGGGTCAATGTTTGCTTGCAGTGTGTGATCTGGTTTCGGAGAATACGAATATTATTCTGAAATTCGTTATCCTGCGTATATTCTTGCTGTAATTCACCGGCGACGACAGCCATTGTCGAAAGTGGTGTGCCCAGTTCGTGAGCGGCACCCGCTGCCAAGGTTCCCAGGGCGATGATCTGTTCATTACGCAATGCTTGTTCACGTGCCTTGGCCAGATCCTGATCGCGATCGCGTATTGAAATGCTCATCTTAACAACGAACCATGCGATGATTACAGTGCTTAAAACAAATGCAAGCCACATACCTGAAACATGCAAGGTAAACTCAATCAGATGATTACTGTGATCGTGAGGTAACGGCACATAATTAAACAGTAACAATGTATAGCAGGCAATGGTGATAATGGCCATTGCCCAGGTATACCGCCAGGGTAACGTGGCTGCAGCGATCGTTAGTGGCAATAGATAAAGTGAAATGAAAGGGTTGGTGGAGCCGCCACTGAAATAGAATAAGGCGCTTAATGCAAAGACATCAATCAGTAATTGTGAAAAGAATTCAAAATTAGAGACTGGCCATTTACGGTGTAAACGCAACCACGTTAATAGATTTAATATGGTCAGCAGTGCAACGACTACAATCATTTCGGTCCAGGGGATTTCGATTTCAATTAACCAATATACCAAGGTGAATGTTAGGCACTGCGCTAGGATAGCAATATTTCTCAGTAAGAATAAACGATGCAGGTTTTTACTAAGAGGAGATTGGCCGAGATCACTGAACATATATCAAATGTGAGAATTACTTTTCAAATAGAAGGTTAGTCTAGATTTTGGTGGATGACCATGCGACAAATTGTCTCAATCTGCCTAAATCACATGATCTTAAGAGAAGTGAATTATCAATAAGTGCTAATTAATAACACAAGTAGGGTTTTATAGGTAATTAATATTGAATGAGTTGTCAATCTTGTAGTCTATGTAAATTGATCTTGCATACGCTGAGATTTCAGGGTGCTTTGTCCGATAATGCGATAACTGGAATCATGGTAACCAACAGTTTTTTCGGTTAGAATCATGAGCCGTTTTATCCAACGTCAATATGAATTTCTTGCCTGCTTGATATTACTCTATGATTCTTATCCTTATTCCAGATACCCGGCATGATAGTGCGGAGTATAAGCAGTTATTGGCACATCTTGCCAATCTTACCGGTATTTCTACGCGTGTACATACTGAAGTCGGTATTGAGCAAACATTAACAGAGATATACCTGATTGGCGATACTAAGGTGTTGTCTGTTGAAGATATCAGCAGCCTTCCTTGTGTTGACCGGGTTGTACGGGTTTCCGAAGAATATCGTGTACTCGGTCGACATCGGAATGATGACCGCCCAACATATTTTGATTATAACGGCGTCCGCTTTGGTCAGGATACATTGAATGTGTTTGCCGGATTATGTGCAGTTGATACAGCTGAGCATGTTGAAATGATGATGAAGGCGTTGCGGGATCATGGTCAGGTGTGTACCCGCATGGGTGCTTATAAGCCACGTACCAGTCCTTATTCATTTCAAGGACATGGAAAAATATGCTTGCCTTATGTATTCGATTTAGCAGGTAAATACGGCATAAAAGTAATTGCCATGGAAATAACACATGAATCCCACTTGGAAGAAATCCGGGAAGCACTCGACCAAACGGGCAATCCGACAGGCGTGATGCTACAGATCGGAACAAGAAACACTCAAAATTTTGAGCTATTGAAAATTGTTGGCCGTCAACAGAATTTTCCAGTACTGATCAAGCGAGGTTTTGGAATTACACTGGATGAATCTCTAAATGCAGCTGAATACCTGGCGTCAGAAGGTAATCGGAAGATAATCTTTGGGTTGCGTGGGATGAAAACGAATATGGGCGACCCACATCGTAACTTTGTCGATTTCTCGCATGTGCCGGTAGTCAAACGGTTAACACGAATGCCGGTTTGTATTGATCCTTCCCATTCAGTTGGTACCCGGGCAAGTTCGCCGGACGGTATTCTTGACATCATGCATGTGACGGCGCAGGGGATTATTGCTGGAGCGAATATGGTACTGGTGGATTTTCACCCAGTACCCGGCAAGGCGCTGGTTGATGGCCCGCAGGCCTTATTGATTAAGGAGTTGCCGCAATTTCTGGAAGATGTCCAGATTGCGCGAAATGCGTATGAGATGCGTGTAGCATTGGCTAAACGCTATCTTACGCAATAAAAACTTCCAAAGTATATTACTAGTTTTTCTGATTTGCACTCTTCAGTTTTAGCTGAATGCCATATTAAACAAGATCCCATTTTTTGGAGAATAACCAAATGATCAAAGTGCTACTCTCAAATCCCAGAGGTTTCTGTGCTGGTGTAGATCGTGCAATTGAAATTGTTGAACGGGCATTAATGATGCATGGTGCACCAATTTATGTGCGTCATGAGGTCGTGCACAATCGATTTGTGGTTGAGAATTTAGAGAAGAAAGGAGCCGTTTTTGTTGAGAATCTGAATGAGGTACCTCAGGATAGTATTCTGATTTTTAGTGCACATGGTGTTTCTCATGCGGTACGACGGGAAGCTGCAGCCCGCAAGCTGAAAGTATTCGATGCAACGTGTCCTCTGGTAACCAAGGTACATGTGGAAGTGGCTAAGATGCGTAAAGATGGAAAAGAAATCATTATGATCGGACACCAAGGCCATCCTGAGGTTGAAGGTACCATGGGGCAGATTGATGGGGAAGATAAAGGCATGTATCTTGTTGAAACTGAGACTGATGTGGAAGTGCTGCAAGTTAAAGATGTTACTAATCTGGCTTACGTGACTCAGACTACACTGTCGGTTGATGATGCCGCCCGGATTGTTGATGCGCTGAAGCGGCGTTTTCCATTGATTACTGGGCCCAAGAAGGATGATATTTGTTATGCCACACAGAATCGTCAGGATGCTGTTAAGCAAATGGTTAGTAAATGTGATTTGGTAATTGTAGTTGGTTCTCCAAACAGCTCAAATTCAAATCGATTATGCGAAGTAGCGAGAAATGCTAATGTTGAGGCTTATATGGTGGATCGTGCCGAACAATTAAAGGAAGAATGGTTTGTCGGGAAACACCAGATTGGTATTACAGCCGGCGCTTCGGCACCGGAAATACTAGTTCAACAGGTAATATCGCGCCTCAAACAGATTGGCGTAGAGCAAACTGGTGAAGACGTGACGATAGAAGAACTGAGTGGTGTAGTAGAATCAGTCGTATTTCCATTACCCAAAGCGTGATTTAACATTCCACCCGGCTTGATAAGGCGTTGTGTCAAAAGGCTGGGGCTTCCCTGTCAATTCATTAAACAGAATTTCTGCACTCGCAGGTGCCATAGTGACGCCATAGCGAAAATGACCGCTGTTAACATGGAGGTTCTGAATAACTGGGTGTCGACCGATCGTTGGGATATTATCAGGCGAAGCAGGGCGTAATCCAGCCCATTGCTTTACTACAGGCATAGTATGAAGAGATGGTAGAATTGCCAGTGCCCGTGTCAATAAGTCATTACAGGCAATATCTGTCGTTCGCTTATCGAACCCGACATCTTCCAAAGTACTGCCAATCAGTAAATGGCCATCCTGGCGAGGGATAATATATAAGTCCTTTTTCACAAGAATAGTGTGTATGGGGGGGGCGCTAAATTTCAGTAACAACATTTGCCCGCGCATTGGTTTGATATCCAGATTGATGGCGTATTGCCCCAGAACTTCTTTACTCCAGGCACCCGATGTAACAATATAATGGTCTGCTCTAAACTTTCCACGCATTGATGTTAATGACTGTACCTGCTTATGTTTCACAGTAATGTCAGTGACAGCGCAGTCTTCAAAAATTTCCCCACCCAGTTGAATGACTCGATCATGTAGCGCCTGTATTAATCTTGGGTTACGTACTTGAGCAATGTCGGGTAAAAACAAACCTTGTTGACGGATATTGTCAATATTAATTCCAGTAGTAGAGATGTCTGATAGCAGGGGTTCTTCTATTTTTATATTGTGTTTTGAGCACCAGTAATGAGCATCTTGCGCAGCATATGGCGGCAAGACCAGCATGCCGCAAGTTACATATTCTGAATCAATCCCGGTAGTTTTATGTAGAGTTTTAGTCCAGGCTGGGAACAAGGTGGCGCTATAACTGGTTAGGCGAGTGACTTCCTCGGAGTAATTCCATGGGCAAAGCGGTGACAAAATTCCGCCGCCTGCCCACGAAGATTCTTGTCCTATTTTGTTGCGTTCCAGGATTGAAATCCTCGCCCCTTGTTCCAGAAAGCGCTCTGCTGTTGCAAGACCAATAATGCCAGCGCCGATCAGGATGATATCTTGTTTCATTGCGGACTGATTACTTATTCATCTTTCTAGAAAATTAAGAAATCAGTTAATGAACTTCTAATTGCCGCTGAACAGAATTTATATAGTGATTCCATATGGATAGGCTGGTTATAACGGTCGATTGAATAAGGATATTAAGAAATCCTAAAGTTAAGAAAGATTATAGCCGTATATATTCGATGGAGTAGTCATACATTGAATAAATATGGCTCAAAGACGAATTTCACTGGAATTGTATATATGAAAAGAAATCATGCCATACAGCATTTAAGATCGAATGGATTTACATTGATTGAACTGATGATTGTTGTCGCAATCATTGGTATTTTGACAGCGATAGCTTATCCGTCATACCAGCAATATGTGATCAGAGCAAATCGTACAGCAGCACAGGCTGAAATGATGGATATCGCTAACCGTCAGCAACAATTTCTGTTAACAAATAGGAGCTATGTTAGTAAGGCTACTTTAGAACTAGGTGGTTATGCGCTTCCTTCCGATGTAAGTAGCAAATACAGCTATGCAATTGCTCTTGGGAATGCGGCAGCTCCTTCCTATACGATTACCTTTACACCAACTGGATCGCAAGCGAGTGATGGAAATTTGGTGCTTACGAGCGAAGGGGTAAAAACTCCTGCTGATAAGTGGTAGACCAAAAATGGCCAGCTTAATTTATACATCGGCTGCCAGTTCTTCAGTGCGTGGTGTTTCTCTGATCGAAGTGCTGATAACTATCGTTATTTTTGCTATTGGCTTGTTAGGGTTGGCTGGTTTGCAAATGCGTCTGCAATCTTCCGAAATTGAATCATACCAACGAACCCATGCTTTGATCCTGCTGGAGGATATGGCGAATAGAATGACTGCTAATCGTGCAAATGCAACGACTTACGTAACAACTGCTGCTGATCCATTAGGAACTGGGGATAGCCAATCAACTGCCTGCGCTGGCAGTGGTCATGATTTTGATGTATGTCAATGGAGTAATGCACTGAAAGGTGCTTCTGAACAGTCAGCATCATCGAACAATGTGGGTGCAATGATCGGGGCACGGGGTTGTATTGAAGATCTGGGAACGGGAGATCAGTTCTTGGTTACTGTTGTATGGCAAGGATTAACTCCAACTTCAGCACCGGCATCTGGTTGTGGTGCCGGGCTTTATAATGGTGCGGCAGGAACAAGTTGTGACAATGATTTGTGTCGACGTACTGTGAGTACAATTGTGCGAAATGCTGATCTGGGGTCGCCATGACTGAACAAAGTTTGTTAGCAAATACAGTTTATCCGGATTCTTCGAGAGATTGTAAGCAAACGGGTTTTTCACTCATTGAACTCATGGTTTCAATTGCATTGGGATTATTGATCATGACGGGTGTGCTTGCACTCTATCTGGATCTATCCAGGAGTAATGCAGAATTAGCAAAGATGAATCGGCAAATAGAAAATGGTCGATTCACAATTCAACTGCTCCAGCAGGAATTATGGCGTGCTGGCTTCTGGGACAGTTACGTTCCGCCATTGCCATCTGCTGTTCCACCCGCAGCTATTCCCAATCCGTGTACCGATTTTTCCAGTTGGAGCGTTGCTGATATTGCGGACATCTATATGATCCCAGTACAGGGGTATGTGGCGGGCAGTGTGCTCCCTGCAGAATGCTCAGGTATCGTCAGTAACCAGCAGGCTGATTCGGATATGATCGTAATTCGATATGCCTCAACTTGTGTTGCCGGTGCAACCAACTGTGAAAGCTATGATGCGAACAAATTGTATTTGCAATCCCAATTGTGTGGGGAAGCAAGTCATGCGAATTATGTCGCAAGTGCAGCAGATCTGCCCGTACTGGATACGCCTGGCGCAAGCGTTTACAGGAAAGACTGTGTAACGCCTGTTAACAGACGAAAACTTGTTACTTCCATCTTTTATGTTCGGAATTATTCGGTAACAACGAGTGATGGCATCCCAACTTTAATGCGTGCTGATCTGGATTTAAATGGTGGAGTGATTGCCATGCAGTCTGCGCAGCCTGTTATCGAAGGCATTCAGAGTATCAAGTTCGAATACGGTCAAGATACCAATGATGATGGTGCCCCAGATTTTTTCAGTGATTGTGCGGCTTGTGGTGCAGTGGACTGGGCAAATATTGTAGCTGTCCGCATGCATGTGCTGGCACGTAATTTGGAAGTATCCACGGGGTATGTTGAGGATAAGTCTTACGTGCTTGGTTCCGTGATACTGGGGCCTTTTAATGACGGGTTTAAACGCCATGCCTATACCAGTTACGTTCATTTGGTTAACCCTTCTGGAAGGAGAGAGAGACCGTGAAAAATAAATGCTCTATCTCAGGTCAGCGTGGCGCCACGCTGATGGTCGGCCTCATTATGCTCGTTGTGATTACCTTGCTGATGATCTCAGCTTTTACGCTCAGTGGGAGTAACCTCAAGGCGGTAGGAAACATGCAATTCAGGAATGAGGCCATTGCGGCGGCTAATCTGGCGATTGAGCAAACCATTAATCTGAATTATTCGGTGCTGGATCCAGCCAGTTATCCATCGATCGTAAATATCGATATTGATCAGGATAATACGGATGATTATGCTGTTACGGTAAAAGCACCAACTTGTATGCGAGTAGTGCCGGCTCCTCTGGAAAATGCGAATTTGAGTGGTGTAAATGGTAATGTAACCAATACAACCGACTATTTGACATTGTGGGAAATCGAGGCTACGGCAGTGAGCCAGGCAACCGGTGCATCGGTTATAGCCAGGCAGGGTATCAACAAGCGGTATACGCAAGCCGAGTATCTTATATCTACATGTATTTAAGATGGAGAATGTCATGTTAACACCATTAAAAAAATATTTATTTGCAGCGCTCTTGATTGGCATCAGTACAACTTCTAATGCAGAGGATATCGATCTATTTGCGGGCGTAGCGCCGCCCGATGATGACAACATTCCGAATGTACTGATTGTTCTGGACAATACGGCTAACTGGAATACTGCCTTTATTAATGAAATTGCAGCATTATCAGCAACACTCAATGGTTTGCCCGAAGGAAAATTCAGAGTGGGTCTGATGATGTTCAGCGAGTCAGGGGGGGGTAATGGTAGCCCGGACGGTGGTTATATGCGTGCTGCGATCCGTAAGATGGATGCGACAAAAAAACCACTTTATGTGAATTTAGTAAATAGCCTGCATGTGCTCAACGATAAATCAAATGGCGGAAAGCTGGGTTTGACCATGGCTGAAGCTTATTACTATTTTACAGGGCACAGTGCTTATGCCGGGCATAATAAGATTAAGCGGGATTTCAAGAATAATGACATAGCTGGCACTACAGCATCAGATGCCATTTATGCATTGGATGACAATGCATTTGAGTCATCGAGCAGCAGTGTATATGAAAGTCCGATAGATTCCGGTTGTCAGAAGAATTTCCTGATTTATATCAGCAACGGTCCTGTGATGGACAATAGCTCTGATACATCACTGGCTAATTCCCATTTGGCGGCTGCGGGGGGCAGTACGGCACAAGTCAGTATTTCACCAGGCGGCTCTCAATCAAATGCGGCGGATGAGTGGGCACGCTTTATGGCAACTGCGACAGGCACCAAGGTCACAACCTATACTCTGGATGTGGATCCTTTAACAACCGGACAGGGGCCAGGGTTTACCGCGTTATTAAAGAGTATGGCGAACGAAGGGAAAGGGCAATATTTTGCAGTCAATTCATCTGTCGGAGGTGGCTCACAGATTGCTGATGCATTGAATAAGATTCTGTCCGAAATTCAGGCAGTCAATACTGTATTTGCATCTGCAAGTCTGCCTGTCAGTGTGAATACGCAGGGTACCTTCCTGAATCAGATATTTATTGGTATGTTCCGGCCAGATGCGGGTGCACTGCCGCGCTGGAATGGAAATTTAAAGCAGTATCAATTTAAAGCAAGTTTGAGTGGAAACAAGCTCGAATTGAACCTGGCGGATGCGGATGGCACTTTAGCCATAAACCGCGAGACCGGATTTATTACACCATGTGCGCGCAGTTTCTGGACACCGGGTATAGCGAATATGGATACCTACTGGGCTTTCAGTCCGCAGGGTTTATGTACAGCTGTCGCCAATTCAGAAAGATCCAATACGCCCGATGGTGACATCGTGGAAAAAGGTGCGGCAGGATTCATGCTGCGCGCGATTACGCCTGCATCACGGGCGGTAAAAACGTGTGATCCAGCCAGTTGTACAAGCTTAACCAACTTTGACGATGCGAATACTTCGATCACCCAGGCATTACTCAACGCAGCCAACAGTACTGAACGCACGAGTATCATTAATTGGGCGCGTGGCATGGATGTGAAAGATGAAAACAGCAATACGGTTACAACAGAAATGAGACCCTCGGCCCATGGTGATGTAGTGCATTCTCGCCCGGTTGCAGTTGATTATGGCGGCAGCACGGGTGTGGTTGTATATTATGGAGCCAGCGATGGTTTGTTGCATGCAATCAATGGAAATCAATCCAGTAGTATCGGGGCCTATTCATCGGGCAGCGAACTGTGGTCGTTTGTTGCACCTGAGCATTATGGCAAGTTGAAAAGGATTTATGACAACAATGTTGTTATCACATTGCCTAGTGTCAATGACGCGACAGCCAAACCCTATTTCTTTGATGGACCAATTACTGCGCATAAGGATGGCAGCACTGTCTGGCTGTATGCGGCACAACGCCGTGGTGGTCGGATGATCTATGCGTTTGATGTCTCGGCGCCAGCCAGTCCCAGTCTGAAATGGCGTCAGGGTTGCCCAAATCTGACGGATGATGCAGGTTGTACTTCATCCGAGTTTAACAGTATCGGACAAACATGGTCCTCCGCCAAGATTCTGAAAGCAGCGGGCTATGTGTCTGGTTCAACGCCACGACCAATCCTGATTATGGGTGGAGGGTATGATACCTGTGAAGATGGGGTAGGCAACAATGACCTGAATACCTGCACTTCCCCCAAAGGGAACAGGATTTTTGTGATGGATGCTGACAGTGGAACATTGCTTACTTCGTTCCAGACAGATCGCAGCGTTGCGGGAGATGTGACGGTTGTAAAGAACTCACTGACCGGACTGGCTGAGTATGTTTACGCCGCAGACACAGGTGGGAATGTTTATCGCGTAATGATTGGTTCGGCGGCGCCAGCCAGTTGGACAATTGTAAAGATCGCATCATTGGGGTGCTCTACAACAAATTGTCCGGGCGGTGTTGCCAACCGGAAGTTCCTGTTTGCGCCTGAGGTTGTTGTGGCATCTGGTTATAATGCCATTCTGGTGGGATCAGGGGATCGTGAACATCCATTACTGAGTCATTCGACAGCAACCAGTGTGGACAATGCCTTCTTCATGATTAAAGATAACCCTTCCGATGCAGGCTGGTGGTCATCTGAAACCGGCAATTGCCAGTCATTGGCATTGGCATGTATGGCTTCATTGCTTGCAATTGATGCCGATAGCACAGTGATGCCGACCGACGCTGAGTTGAATGCCAAAAAAGGGTGGTATCTGGCGTTTGGGGCTTCAGGTACTACGCATGATAAGGAGCAGGTTGTGACATCGGCTATTGCAGTACTCGGTGTGGTTACTTTCAGTACACACACCCCGACCTCGCCGAATCCTAATAGTTGTGGAACAAATCTGGGTCTGGCACGTGTCTATAATCTGGGCTATTTAAATGCTAAACCGGTTGGGGCGACAAGATCGGCGGTAATAACGGGAGGTGGATTACCACCTTCACCAGTTTCCGGTATGGTTACGGTGACACACCCTGTGACTGGCCAGGCGGTGACGGTTCCATTCGTGATTGGGGCCAGTGGCACGTCGCCTCTGGAAGGGAAGGCACCAGAGCCTCTTGCGACGCCATCAAGAAATAAAGGGCGGGCTTATTGGTATCTTCAGTAATGAAACCAAATATAAATTGGCAAAATATGACTGTGAATAAGGTTCTTTTATTTAACCAAGGCGTTACTTTAATTGAATTACTGGTTGCTTTGTCAGTACTTTCAATCCTGTTGGCTGTTGGTGTGCCCTCGCTGAATCAATTCACAGTCAACAGTAAGTTGAATGATTATGCAAATTCAATGTTTGCACATCTGTCCCTGGCGCGTTCTGAAGCAATAAAACGTGATACACGCGTTGCGCTGTGTAAAAGTGCAGATGGTGCAACGTGCGCAACGGCTGGAAGCTGGGATCAGGGATGGATTATATTTGCTGATCCGGATAATGATGGCAGTAGAGGGAATGGTGAACAACTCATCACTACAATGCCAGCACTAAAGACAGGTTTTAGTTTTTCCGGAAATGGGAATATCAGCGACTACGTGTCATATGACACGCAAGGTATGTCTAAATTGACCAGTGGTGCATTGCAGGCGGGTACCTTTACTGTATGCCCTGCTGCACCTGCTATAGCAGGTAATGGACGTGAAATTGTCCTGAGCAGCAGCGGTCGGTCGCGTGTTGTCAAGATTTCGACTTGTTCGTAATTGCACCGGTGGAGTTTAGCCATAATTCGCCGTTATTCTCGTATTTCACGCTCAATTTCATCAGCTGTTACATGGCGAACGTCTTTACCCTTTACCATATAAACGACGTATTCAGACATATTCTTTGCGTGATCACCAATCCGTTCAATCGCTTTGGCTACAAAGAGTATTTCCAGAGAAGTGGATATTTTTCGTGGATCTTCCATCATAAATGTAATCAATTGACGTATTATTGAGCGGAATTCTTCGTCAACCAGCTCATCCTGACGCACTATTTGCGCGGCTGTATTAAGATCCAGACGGGCAAAGGAGTCGAGTGCTTTGTGTAACATATCAGTAGCAATGCTGGCAACGTGCTTTATTTCAACAAAACGTGGTATATACATACGATCTGTTGAATAAATCAGCCTGGCCATGCGCGCAATTTTGGTGGCCTCGTCACCAATACGTTCCAGATCTGTAATGGTTTTAATAACCATCATGATCATCCGCAAATCACTGGCTGTGGGTTGTCTGCGCGCAATAATCTGATTGCAGATCTCATCGATTGAAACTTCCATTGCGTTAACACGATGATCGCGACTGATTACCTGTTCAATCAGTTCTTCATTGCCATTTGTCAGAGCATCAATCGCATATTCAATCTGTTCCTCTACAAACCCACCCATTTGTAATACACGTGTGCGCACTTCTTCAAGATCAGCATCAAACTGCTTGGAGATATGTTCTTTGGTTACCATGGTATGCCTTCTATTTGAAGTGAGAGTGAGAATATGTATTGTGAAGTTTCTATTAGAGTTTGGATCGTATTAATCGTATTGTTAATTAAAGTGTAATGGTTCGTACACCCTGATCAGTTCCTAGTAATAACGTATCTGCCGCACGCCGTGAAAAGAGGCCATTTGTCACAATTCCGGTAATTTGATTGAGCGTTGTTTCCAGCTCAACCGGGTTCATGATTTGCAGGCCGTGCACATCGAGAATAACATTGCCATTATCAGTCGTGAATCCTTGGCGCAATGCGGGATGCCCTCCAAGCTTTAAAAGCTCACGTGCAACATAACTGCGCGCCATCGGTATGACTTCTATGGGTAGCGGAAAGTTGCCGAGTATATTCACGAGCTTGCTCTGGTCGGTAATGCAGATAAACTTTCGAGCAACGGCCGCAACAATTTTTTCACGTGTCAAAGCACCTCCTCCCCCTTTAATCATATGCAAATGCTCGGTGATTTCATCGGCACCATCTATATACACGGGTAGATCGCTGACATTATTGAGATCAAGTACTTCAATACCATGACTTTTAAGGCGCTGAGTTGTCGCATCTGAGCTGGCGACCGTCCCTTCGATTTTGTGTTTTATTTTGGCCAGTTCATCAATAAAGTAGTTAGCTGTGGAGCCCGTTCCGACGCCAACAATACAGCCAATCGGGATATATTGTATTGCAGCCGCTGCTGCTGCCCGTTTTTGTTCGTCTTGTGTCATTGTGTCCTTTATTTGTGTTGACAAAAATGCAATATCGTCGCTCAGGATAACGTTATCTGTCAATTTAAACAATATTTCCTCAGGTATCGATCAGGGTTTTCCTGATATTCAAGTCTGACATGGGTTCTATTAATAAGTATTCCTTTAAGCCGGTAGCGCTTAAAATATGCGCATTATAATATTTATTTTGCTCATGCTTTCTTATGACAAACGCCATTAAGCTTCTTCCCGAATTATTAATCAATCAGATCGCTGCGGGTGAAGTTGTCGATCGACCTGCATCAGCACTTAAGGAAATGCTGGAGAATAGTATTGATGCAAACGCGAGCAAAATTACAATTCAGCTTGTTCAGGGAGGAGTTAAACAGATTCGGGTCATAGATAACGGTGTAGGTATTGCCAAGGATGAACTGCAGTTAGCGTTAACACGGCATAGCACCAGCAAAATCAGTACGCTGGAGGATTTGCAGAGGATTACAAGTTTAGGGTTTCGCGGTGAAGCGCTGGCCAGCATTGCCGCTGTTTCGCGATTGACATTGGCCAGTTATATGGCTGAACAGGGCCACGCCTGGCAGATACAGATCAACGGCCAATCTGTTTCTGAGCCTGAACCTGCATCATTGGCCGCAGGCACATCAATCGATGTGAATGACCTGTATTTCAATATCCCTGCAAGAAGGAAATTTCTGAAAACAGAGGCAACTGAGTTTGCCCACTGTGAAGAGGCATTTAAACGCATTGCATTAGCGCAACCCGGCATCGAATTTGTGCTGCAGCATAATGGGAAAGTGAAGTATCAGCTGCGTGCAACCGATTCATCACAACGAATCATGTCTATCCTGGGCGATGAATTCAGTAATACCGCTATCCGTGTTAATGAAGAATCGGTAGGTATGCGTATTCATGGTGAAGTGGCTTTGCCGGCGTATGCGCGTTCTTCCCGGGATACGCAATATTTCTTTGTTAATAACCGCTTTGTGCGCGACAAGTTGATCATGCATGCATTGCGTGAAGCCTATCGCGATGTGCTGCATCTGGAGAAGCACCCCAGCTTCGTTTTATTTCTGGAAATAGATCCTGAAAGTGTGGATGTAAATGTGCATCCAACGAAAACGGAGGTACGTTTCCGGGAGTCACGCGCATTGCATCAATTTATCTTTCATGCGATCAACAAGGCATTGGCTTCACCAAACCGGGAAATGGAAACAGATCAATCCGAAAGGATCAGGCAATCATTGCCAAGTTATTCAGGAATAAGTGATACGAAGCCTGACACAGTGTCGCAACCAGCAAGCTTTTATCGTACTTTGTTTGGTGCGGAAACAAACGCATACTCCGCATCGCCGGTCAATGCGGCCATTCGGTTACAAGATGTGAAAACAGAACTGCAAACGGCTGTGCAGGAAAATCAGGATACGCATCCATTGGGCTTTGCTTTGGGGCAACTGCACGGTATCTATATTCTGGCGCAGAATGCACGGGGAATGGTTGTTGTCGACATGCATGCAGCGCATGAGCGGATCATGTACGAGAAACTCAAGCAGGCGCTGGATCTCCAGGCTATACCGATGCAACCGCTGCTGATTCCGGTCACTTTCCATGCTGACAGCCTGGAAGTGGCTGTGGTCGAAGAAAATCAGACACTGCTGGATCAGCTGGGATTTGAAGTTGCAATCCTGTCACCCACTACACTGGCCGTTCGTGCGGTTCCCGCGACACTGCAACACGCCGACATTGCGCAACTGACCCGTGACATCCTGCGCGAAATCCGGGAATATGGCGCCAGCCAGATTCTAACCGCCAAACGCAATGAGATTCTCGCAACAATGGCCTGTCACGGTGCGATTCGCGCCAATCGGAAACTGACTATTGAAGAAATGAATGCACTGCTGCGTGAAATGGAAACCACTGAACGCGCAGATCAATGCAATCACGGCAGGCCGACCTGGTTTGAAACCAGTCTGGCTGATTTGGATAAGTTGTTTATGCGGGGAAAATAAAGCGATTTCGATCAATTAAGTTTTTTTGTGGTCAGGCAAAATTAACGTTAAGCTAACTGGTGTAGGGGAATTAAATTGTTTGATCATTTATTTAATACTCGGGGTTAATACTATGGATACGGATAAAACACCTGGCAAAACTCAAACTGCGACCAGTCAACCCGACCAACCTCGCAATCAGGGCCTGCCTGATCGTTTGGCATCATTCATTCCCAGGCAGATTAGAGACAACTGGCTCTGGATTCTCGCTTACAGTTTTAATTTTGTGTATTTCATCGTGGCTCTGATACACGCCAATCACGGAACCGATACTCCATTCACGATCCCGATACTGCCAGGCATCATCTTCACTTGCATCATTTTCGTACAAATCTACGCAGATCAGATTGAGCATATCCCGGTTGACGGACTCAATCCGGACGACCGAGAGAAGCTGGAAAGGAAAAGATCGCATCAGCGGTATAAATGGATGCTATTTGCCTACAGTTTCATGCTGCTGTCATTGATGCTGACTTTCTACCCTTTTATCAACCCTTTTCACGATAAAAAGACCGAGACACTGCGCGATCAACCGATTGCCGTGTTTATTGGCTGCTCTCTGGATAGCCCGGACAAGCACCTGAGCTGCTTCAAACCCAGATTGAATAATGAAGGAGAAAAACACATCCCTGAAAAGGTGGTTGGCACATGGGTGATCAATATTGGCGGTTATATTAACCAGTGTGATGAAGAAAACGGAAACGCGGCTGCTTGCCAGGTCAGTGACGGCCTGCTGATTCCGCTCTATTTCATTATTCTGGCACTGATGGGCGGCAGTATCAGCCTGACTCGCCGGCTCCCGGAACTGCAAAAGCAGGTCAGCATAGAGCATGTCGCAACAGAACAGCAACCCAGGCTCACGCAATATGAATTCCGCGAACATCTGATTTTCCAGATCGTGCAATTCATCTCGGCGCCTTTTCTGGCGATTCTGGCTTATTATCTGATCGAGCCCAGCAATATCACCAATTCAGTCGCTCTGGCATTCACAGCCGGATTTGCATCGGAAACAATCCTGCTCATGGTGCGATCCATCGCCAACAAAGTTACTCCGGGAAGCGGCGAAGTGCTGCAGTACGGCGCTGTCGCCGGCGTGATAACCTTTAAGGACGTGACGGCGAGAAAAACGGAAGTATTCTTGTCCGAATCCCCGCAGATTCACTCGATTACCGATGAGCAGGGATTTTATGTGCTGGGTAATGTGCCGGTTGGCGAACATAGCATCAGCATCAAATCGATCGACAATGAAGAAATTCTTAAGAAAGATACGGTAAGAATTGAACGTGCTCAGGCAATTGTTAAAAAGAATGTAATGATTGCTGCAGAAGATTCCAAACAGAAATAATGCAGGTCAACGGTGCACACACGATTTGACAAAATGCTGTACTGCGCCTGCTGCTAGGTTGACAGACAAAAGTAGGTTGGATGGTACTGTCAGGTGTAGTAGTTCAAACCCGATCGCCCGGTTACCTTGGCTATTTTTTAATCAGTCCGGACAAATGAGTCAATAGTTCTTCTTCCTTGTAAGGTTTGCCAAGGAATATGCTGACACCGAGTTCGTTCGCTATCTTTTGGTGCTTTTCAGCCGTGCGTGATGAAATGATGATGATTGGAATCTTTGCCGTATCCGGATTGGCGCGGATATTCCTGATTAACTCAAAGCCATTCATTTTAGGCATTTCCAGATCGATCAGCATGACATCGGGGACAATGTCGCGCAGTGATTCGATGGCTTCCATGCCATTCTTGGCAATGACTACTTCACACCCTTCGCGTTCAAGCAAACGACAGGTGACTTTACGGACAGTGAGCGAGTCGTCAACAATCATGACGGTTGGAATCGTGATGGATTTCTTTTGATGTGCAGTGGCTGATCTGGATCTTGGCGCCGTCAGAACTTTCTGCACATCGTCTCGTTGCGTTAATTTCACGGGATTCAGAATCATGATCACTTCTCCGTCGCCCGTGATGGTGGCGCCTTCTATGCCGGGGGCATGCGCGAGCTGCGGACCGATATTTTTAACGGTGATTTCGCTGTTGCCTATCAGTTCATCGATATGTATTGCCAGATATACCGTGCCGCTATGCAGGAACAGTACGCGGTTATGCCGTTTCATTTCAGGTGTATGATCCTGCTTGCCCAGCAAATGGGACAGATGGGCAAATGCGTAGGTTCTGCCATTAAAATCGAGCTTATGCTTCTGATAGGCTGAATTAACAGATTCCGCATTGAATTCATGGATATGTTCGACAATCACCGTCGGTATGGCAAAGGTTTGTTGTCCGGCGCGGACGAGCAACGCCTGGGCAACCGCAAGGGTCAGCGGTAAAAAGATATTGAAGGCAGTGCCTTTGTTTGTTTCGGATTTAACGATAATCCGGCCGCCCAGTGAAGAGATTTCGTTTTTGACAATATCCAGACCGATGCCGCGTCCCGCAATGCCGGTCACTGCTTTTGTTGTGGAGAGTCCTTGTACGAAAATAAGCGACCGGAGCCTGTCGTTGCTGACTACTTCGTTTTCCTTGATCAAACCAAGCCGCAGCGCTTCTTCACGAATACGGGAAATGTCCAGGCCACGGCCATCATCGCGCAATGTGATGATGACTTCATTGCCTTCCTGACGGAGGTTGATAGTGACCTGTCCGGTTTCCGGTTTACCGGCACGTACTCTTTCAGCAGGTTCTTCTATGCCATGCGCGATCGCATTGCGCAGCAGGTGCTCCAGCGGAGGATTGATCCGATCCAGTACACTACGATCAATTTCGACGGAGTCACCCTCTATTGTTAAATGTACTTTCTTGGCCGTGTCTTCAGCAACTTGCCTGGCGATGCGATAATAACGCTCGGCAAAATTGCCAAACGGGATTGCGCGGATCTGCATCAGTGCCTGCTGTAGCTGGCGGTTTATCAATGCCTGTTGCGTGACAGCTTCCTCGGCAACGCTGTGGGTAATGCGCAGGCTTTTTTGTACCGTGATCACATCATCCACGCTTTCAGCCATCAGGCGGGTCAGTTCGTGGAAACGGGTAAACCGGTCAAACTCAAGCGGATCAAATTGCTGCTCCCCATCTTCCTGCTGGGCGAGGTGAGCTTGTATCTGTGTTTCAGCCTGAATCTCAATCTCACGCAACTGATCATGCAGGCGGCTGGTGCTTTCTGTCAGATCCTGCAACGATTGCTTGAAGTTATTCAATTGTGTTTCAATCCTTGATCGCATGATGCTTGCTTCACCCGAATCATTGACCAGCCGGTCGATGAGTTCCGCATTGATACGCAGGATGGTTTTTGATTGCGGAATCTCTATTTTCTCAGCAGATAGAGCGGGCGACCGGGAAGGAGCGGCTGGCAACGTGCTGGCTTTTCCAGAGTGTTTTGCGGTTTCGCGTGTTTCAATGTCATGAAGACGCTCAACCTGCTCACTGATGATATCAAATTCACTTTCCAGTTTATCCAGGGCGGGATCCGATATGCTCTGTTCACGGAATGCGGTCTCGACATTGCTCTCCATGGCATGGATCAGATCACCCAGATAGAGCGCGCCCGCCATGTGTGCACTGCCTTTCAAGGTATGCAGCAGTCTTAAAAGCGCTCTCTGGATGTCTTCATCCTGAGGCAGGATGCGCCATCCCCGTAATTTGCCACCAATCTGGGGGATGATGTCTTGTGTTTCCTCAAGAAATACTTGCAGCAGTTCATGGTTTAATCGCTCATCAATTTCAGCAATTGATTGACTGGTTTTTGGTTTTGCCTGGGCAGTTTTTACAGGGATCGGGTCCGCAGCAGAGTGTGAAGGCAGTTTATGCGGTTTGGCTTTGCTTGCAGTAGCCGTATCCGATGCAGGAATAGGGGCTGCTGATTTCCTGTCTTTGAGGAATGTTTGAGCCTGGCGGTGTATATCATCTGCTGCAATAGTCGCTTTCCCGGTTTTCCTGATTTCCTGGCACCACTTGCTAAACGCCTGATGGGAGCGGGCGATCAGATTCAGTAATTCACGAGTTGTTGGTTTCTTCTCACTGAGCCAATGGTTTAATACCTGTTCCATGCTCCAGGCAACTTCACCGATATCCTGAAGCTTGACCATGCGGCCACTGCCTTTAAGCGTGTGAAAATTACGGCGCAGGACAGTCAGCGATGCCGTATCGGATGGATCTGCGTGGCAACGTTGTAATGTACTGGTCATCTCCGTCAATATCTCATTCGCTTCTTCCAGAAAGAAATCGAGTAACTCGGGGTTGATTTCTGAATGAGTGGCCGCTTCGGTTTTTGTGTCGATTCCGGTAATGGATACAGGCGGGATAACTGGTTTGGTCTCAATAGCCAGTGTGTTCTCAAATAATACGATGGCTTCCTCAATGATTTTTTCGCTCTCAGGCTGCTGATTCTTGAAGGCTTCAATAAAAAAACCGAGACTGCTGAGTCCATCAACTAACAGGATTTGTTCGGCTTGTGGGATTTCAAATGCAGGATCAGAGAATTTTTCTACGATACGCTGGCAAAGATTCAATAGTGTATTAGCACGCTCAAGATCCAGCATGATCAGCACACCGGAAACCTGCTTAAATAAGGGTGGCAGTGTCGATAATTCAGAACGCCCGGCCGGCTCAAAAAAGAAACTGTCTATAATTTTCTCAATCTGCTCCAGATTGAGAAGTATCTCCTGCGTGACTTGCGCCTGTAGCTTCTTGGTTTGTGTCTTGTATATGGCAACGTCCGGGCTTAGAGTGCTTAATGGTGCACGGTCATTCTCATTTCCTGTCGTGATCGTCAATAAACGGGTAGCCAGGCTGTCGACCTGATTCGGCAAATCAACCGGCAGTCGGTTAAAGTTATCCAGTATATTTTCGGTCAATAACAAAGCAGTGGCCATTTCCATGGCCAGTTCTTCATTAAGATCCTGTGGCTGAGTGCGCAAGTTGGTGACTGCGCCGCCCATTGCGGTGACTAGCTGCTCCAGCGGTTTGCACTGGGTTAATGCGGCTGATTGTAAGAGCTGTTCCATGTTTTCCTGTAGCGAGGTCAGGCTTTCTTGCTGACCTGAACAGAACTCACGCCAGATATCATTGGCGCCCATGAGGGTAGTTCGCATGGATTCCAAGGCGGGGTGCAGTGTCTCCGATTCTGTGGGTGCTGGAGCTGCCTTGGGAAAATCGGTGGATTGTCCTGCCCATTGATAGCTTCGCCTGATTGCATCGATGTGTTTACGACCGGATTGACTGTGGGCGATGTGATACAGGATTTCACCGGTCAGCAATGACGTATCGCCGGGTGTCCCCGCCGCAAGATGGCGGATGGCTTGTTCAATCCGACCGCAGAGTCGGCGAATACCGATATCGATGGTGGTTTCCTGAGATAGCAGATCTTCCAGAAAGCTTGCGGTGATCCACCAGAATGCACGGTGTTCAACGGCTCCCGGGAATTTCTCGATTTGCTGTATTGCTGCACCCATCTGCCTTAAACCATCTTTCTGGGCGGGGTTTCGCAACCATTTCAACAGGCCGGATTGATACTCGGTACCGGCCTGTTTGGCTGATATTTTGATTTTAATGGCATCAACATCGGGTATTTCAGCTTTCAACGGGGGATCAACGATTAATCGCGGGAAAAATATATGGCTGTCAGATGATTTTTCTGAGCCATATACGTACATCAGGTCCCGATAAGCGGGAAACAGGCGTATCGGATTATCTTCCACGCCATCAATCAATTCATTCAGATAATAGAGTAACGCTTTGGTTGTCTGGTTCAGCGCGTCGAATGCCTGTTGGCCTGGCTCAATTTTCTTATCAATCAGCGCTGTGATGACCTGTTCCATTTTTTCACTGACGATTGCAATGCTGTTCAATTCCAGCATTTCAAGCAGGCCATCCAGTTGATGGATGTAGTCACGGCAGGCGATTATCTGCGTGTTATCGCCCGGATTTCTGGCATAAGCACCCAGATTCTGATCAATCAACGAAAAAATCTGATTGATTCCTTCCTTGACGCCAATAATCGACGAGATATTGAGTTTTGTTTGAACATTCATTGAGTTAGTATCATTCTAACATTAAAAAAGAATCAAACCTTGAAGCTGGATACAGAAGCCTTAAGCTCGCTGGCAAAACCTGAAATCTGTTTGATGGAAACCGTTGTCTGCATCGTCCCAACCGTGGTCTGCCGTGTGATGTGCAGGATTTCCTCCATATTTGCGACAACCTGATTAGCTGCTTGTGTCTGCGCATGAGTCGTATCAAAAATGCTGGTTACCAGTTGCGCCAGTTGTTTTGAAACATCCTCTATTTCTTCGAGCGCCTGGCCTGCGGCATCCGAACGCTTGGCACCCTTGGCAACCCCCAATGTGCTTCTCTCCATGGCGGCAATAGTATCCTGCATATCGCCCTGAATGGTCTTGATCAGTCCACCGATTTGCTTGCTTGCTTCGGCGGATCGCTCGGACAGGCGCTGCACTTCCTGTGCGATGACTGTGAAACCACGACCCGCTTCACCGGCAGCGGTTGCCTGGAGGGCGGCATTGAGTGCCAGTACATTGGTTTGTTCGGTGATATCCGAGATCAGTGCCACGATCTCGCCAATTTCCTGTGAGCTTTCGCCGAGACGTTTGATTCGTTTTGAAGTGTCCTGGATATGAGTGCGAATTTCATTCATGCCGGCGATTGATTCACGCACCGCTTTCGTGCCTTTTTCTGCGGTAGCCAGGGATTGCCTGGCTACTCTGGCGGATTCAGCCGCTGCATCGGAAATCTCGCTGATGGATTCAGTCATGCCAAGCACAGCGATGGTGGTTTCTTCGATTCTTACTGATTGCTGTTGCGCTGCGGTTAATAGCTCGGATGAAACATGCTGCGCCTGATTGGATGCTTCCACGACCTGGGCGCTGGCTGCATTGACCTGTTCAACCAATGAATGCAATTCTTCAATGGT
>JBBTCY010000092.1:0-4030 GCA_038043005.1 Pseudomonadota bacterium | reverse complement strand
AGCAGCGGGATAAATTGAGCATCCTGCGTCTCAAACGCATCATCAAATTCTCTGGCAGATGCCATCATCATGTCATTCTTTTTAACAATTTCCTGGATGATAAACTTGGCGGTACTGATGGTTGGCAGCTCCGCCTGTATTGTTTCGCTGAGTTCATCCAGCTTGCTCAGCAAGGAATTAATCTGAGAGGGTATATCCAGATCACTTTCATTTCTTATGAATAATCTTTGCTCCTGATGGATTGTGCTTAATTCCTGAGAGATCGCTGACAGTTGCCTGCGATCCTGCGCGATCAATGCGACTATCTCTACTGCGGATGTATCGCCGGGGAGAATGGCGTTGATTGTTTTTGTTGCACTGTGCAGGGATGGTTTTAATCGCGCGATGAGGGCAATCTCCCTGGCCGGACGACTCATCTCTGTCATGCGGGTGATGAGTTCATCAGACAGCCTCTGGATCTGCCTGCTGATCGTGCTGATTTCGCTGAGTTTAAGACTGAAGTTAACAAATTTATCTTTCTGATTTAATGCACGATTAATTTTTTCTTCTTCGAACAGCCAGTTTTTACGATAAGTTTCAAAATCCAGGGGAAACGTGGTATTGCTGATCGGGGTAACGGTATGGTTACGATACGAGCCACCCTGAGACAAAAGCAAGATATATTGATCCAGTTGCCGATGGCTGTCCTTTATCTGTTCAAAAGCGGTTATATCGCCCAGTCGTGCCTGTTGCGCAGCTTTTGAAAGATGGAGAACATGCATCTGGATGCGTGCAATAATTTCCAGTTGGGCGGTTTGCTGACGGGTTTCATGCACGGTGATGGCCAATACGGCCAGAAGAATGAGCAGGAAAATGCCTAGCGAGAGACCCGGCATCCAAAGCTTCTTTGCAGGGGATACGGGTTCTACCGTGTACTTTTTGACTGGTATGACACGCGTTGGCAGGTTTTTCCTGATTGCCGGCATGCCAGGGGTCGGTTTAAATTTTGAAAAAATACTTGCCATCCATTTCTCCAATTCTCATCGCTGAAGGCTCGGCTTTTCCCGATTGCGTGGTGCAGCGATACGATTTGTCTTGATTGCAACCGACAGGATTGTCGACAAGTGATAGCATAACTACTTATATGCTGAATCAAAAACAGAATAAGATCGGAGAAATGCTGTATTTTAAGAATTGAATTGGTTCGATTATTGAGGTAGTTGGATCAGTTACCCCAATTCAAGGTGATTTAACTGCATTGAACCATTACCCATTAACCCAGGAACAGTTTGTATGCCGGATTTCTGGTTTCATCCCAGTAGCGATACCCCAGTTGATTAAGAAATGCCTTGAAGTCGTTCTTTTCCTCGGGCGGAACCTGAATTCCAATCAATACACGTCCATAGTCGGCGCCGTGGTTGCGGTAGTGGAACAGGCTGATATTCCAGTTATGGCTCATGTTGTTCAGGAAATTCATCAATGCGCCGGGCCGATCCGGGAATTCAAAGCGATACAGAATTTCATTCTTAACCTCGTGCGCGTGTCCGCCAACCAGATGCCGGATGTGCAGTTTCGCCATTTCATTGTCACTCATGTCTTCCGTGGCAAGGCCGCTCTGTTTTAATTCCTTGATGAGGGCCTGGGCTTCATTGCGGTTGCGCACCGACACGCCTACAAATACGTGCGCTTCCCTGGGATTGGCGTAGCGGTAGTTGAATTCAGTGATGCTTTTTGCACCCAGCAGGTTACAGAATTTCTTGAAACTGCCGGGTTTCTCGGGAATGGTCACGGACATAACTGCTTCGCGCTGCTCACCGATTTCGGCACGCTCTGAAATATGGCGCAGGCGGTCGAAATTCATATTGGCGCCCGATGCAATGGCGACAAGGGTTTTATTTAGAATATTTTCACGCGCAACATACGCCTTGATGCCGGCGATGGACAGTGCGCCGGAAGGCTCCAGAATGGTGCGCGTATCTTCAAAGACATCCTTGATCGCAGCACAGATGGAATCGGTGTCGACCAGAATAACTTCGTCGACCAGTTCACGGCTTAACCGGAAGGTTTCCTTGCCAACCTGCCGGACAGCCACGCCATCGGCAAACAAACCTGCCTGCGCAAGTTTGACGCGGCGGCCACTCTGCAATGAACGGTACATGGCATCCGCATCGACCGGTTCTACGCCAATGATTTTTATTTTTGGATATAGCCGTTTGACATAGGCAGCGATGCCGGCGATCAATCCGCCGCCACCGACCGGCACAAAGATGGCGTGGATATTGCCGGTGTATTGACGCAGAATTTCCATGCCAATTGTGCCCTGGCCTGCGATGACATCCGGATCGTCATAAGGATGGATAAAAGTGGCATTCTGCTCAGCAGCGAGCGTGACGGCATGTTCATAGGCATCATTATAGGAATCGCCGTGCAGCGATACTGTGGCTCCCAGACTCATTACTGCATTTACTTTGATTTGTGGTGTGGTAACAGGCATCACAATCGTGGCAGAGCAATTCAGCTTCTTGGCCGCCAGTGCGACGCCCTGCGCGTGATTGCCGGCAGAAGCTGCAATCACACCCCGATTGCGGATTGCCGGAGACAGCTTGATCATCTTGTTATAAGCACCCCGCAACTTGAAGGAGAAAACCTGCTGCATGTCTTCACGCTTTAACAGTACTTGATTCTGAATGCGTGCAGACAGATTGGCGACGTGATCCAGCGGGCTTACGATAGCAACATCGTATACCTGGGCTTTGAGTATTCTTTCAAGGTAATTATTTTTCATAAGGATAGGTGGGCAACTCAAGATGATATCAGTATATTTTAATCTGGAATCGAGTGTTCAAGAAGCACAGATTCACCCCGATTGTTAAAAGAGTGGATGAATCGTGAACAATCCATAGCGTTATGGGAACAGCAGATTGTTTCCCCAGGCAGTCAGGGCATCCAGTATTGCAAGGTTTGGCGGGTTATCAGCATGGTCATGGCGCAATGTTGCAATTTGATCAGAAAAATCCTTGAAAGTGATACTGCCACCGCCATCCGTCTCCGTGAGGCGGTGGATACGGAATTGTTCCCACTGGCAGGCTTCTTCATTGGTGAGGGTTTCCGGCCAGTTACGGGCGCGGTAGCGGAATAACAGACCCGGTAATCGTTTGTCGCGAAATTCAAACCGGAATTTTGCCAGTTCGCGTGGTGTAGCGTGCCGTATTTGCGGCAGCAGCACCGAATCGGCTTTATCGATCAGATTTTCATACAATGCCAGATCAACATCAGTAGTGGGTTCAAAGGTTTTAAGGGTGTAGGCGGATGCGATCCGCTGGATGAAGTCGGGATACGCGCATATTTTCCGCCAGTGCCGGTGACAGGCATCCAGATCAATCGCAATGCGTTCAGTCGCCTCGGCGTCCAGTGTATTGCGGGGTGCCAGTGCCGGACACTTGTTGATTTTCACCGATTTTACGGGTAAGCGTTGCATGCCTTCCGGCAGCGCTTCGGTGCGGGTGAATAAATAGTCACTGAGATCGGCAGCATCCAGTGACATGAACATCTCCGGGTCGTACCGCAGATCATAGACCAGGATACTGTTGGCGTTGCCCGGTTCTGTACTGAGCGGCATGACCAGCGTGGTGCACCCTGTTTTTGCCGGATACATGCGTGAAGTGTGCAGTACCGGGTTATGCGTGACCAGATCAAGCTGTGCCGCTGCCTTATGTTTATTGCGTAACTGAAAAAGCCACTGGTACAGGCGCGGTTGCTGGTTACGGATCAGGCGGGCTAAACCGATGGTGGCGCGGACATCAGACAGCGCATCATGGGCGGATTCGTGCTGGATGCCGTTGGCTGCGACCAGATCTTCCAGACGGAAGCTGGGATGCCCTTCTTCATGCTGCGGCCACGTGATGCCCTCGGGGCGCAACGCATACGTCATACGGACCAGATCGATAATATCCCAGCGGGAATTACCCTGTTGCCATTCGCGTGCATAGGGATCGTAGAAATTACGGTATAACGTATGCCGCGTTACCTCATCATCGAAACGCAAGGAGTT
>JBBTCY010000091.1:0-11178 GCA_038043005.1 Pseudomonadota bacterium | reverse complement strand
CAAGAGAAAGCAAACTATGAAAGAGCGATTCAAGGGGGCGGAAACATTGACTGTCCTCATGGATTAGATGGTAATGGCAATTGCTTGAAGGAAGGTGCTGACCCACGTCCAAAAGGTCATTAAAAGCAGGTACTAATGGTATTGTAGTACAATAGTTTCTCATGTAATGCTGAGAAGAACTCATAAAAAACCGCCTTTAAGGCGGTTTTTTATTTTTATGATATTTGTTCTATTCTGGAATAAAATTGATAGATCTGGCTTTATAGATCAGTTGTTATCAAAGTTCGGTCGAGGTTCCAAGATTTATCAAATGAAACTTGATAAATCTCTTCGCCCAATCCAATTTATTTCATCTGATCATGAAGTAATGTCAGAATACGTTTTGCTGTGCTGGTGCTGACCGGTGTATTGTCTTCATTCAGAACAATAACCTTGCTGGTGTTTGCGCCAGTATCATTAATTTGTATTCGATATTTTGCTGCTTTTGCATCGGATTTGTCTTTGTTACGCCAGAACATGACGCCTGACAGAAGGCCTTCATCATCGCTTGCCTTGTGGCTATCCTTGTCAGGATTGATATAGCGGACAAAATAAATTCCTTCTGCGCGATTCCGATCCTCAACCGTGAAGCCGATACGATCAAGTGCTAAGCCAACGCGACGCCATGACCGGTCGAAAGTCTCATTGATAACGAGCATGCTGCCTGTTTCACGATCAATATAAGCACGTTCGCGTGCACTATTCTTGACAGTCGCCAGTTCTACCCGGGCTTTTTCTTCCTCGACACCGAAACGTATCATCAAGCGCGACAGCATTTCAGCTTCCAGATCTGGATTGGCCGGACGTGGTTGCCAAATGGTACGCTGAAGACTTCCCCCTTCCAGTACCTCATCCATGCCACGATGGCTGATGTATATTTCGGTAAAACCAGATTCGTTTCGTTCTAGGCGGGTACGGAATTTATCGCGCTCGGCGGTCGAATAGATGCTATCCAGAAATGTCGATAGAAAGTTTCGTACAAAATCCTGGGGTATCTTGGCACGATTTTCTGCCCAGTCAGTTTCCATAATGCCAGCTTCCGGGACTTCCAGCTTGATCAGGAAGCCAAGTTCCTGCCAGAATTCTTTAATAACCGGCCACACTGTTTCGGGTGCCTGAGGGACTACTAGCCAGCGCTGGGTCCCTGCACGTTCAATATGTACATTCTGGATGGATGTCGGCAAGAGGGACGTTGTGCCAGTCTTGGGCAGCTTGTTGCGGTCACTATAGCTGGAGTATGTTGCACTGCCTGCTGAATCAATATCCGGAATCGCGTAACGTTCATCAGTCGCAGGTGTAATCAAATCGGGTGGGATATCGAGCGGGGGTAATTTGCCAGCAGATTTATAGTCAATCTTTTTATTTTCAGGTAACAGGTTGGGTAATATGTTGCAGCCTGTGATAGTTAATGTCATTGCTAATGCCAGATAGGGTATGGTCACTTTTCGCCACTTCATTGTTGACATCTTGCTCCTTTGAATCAGTGAATATCGGCTAAATGCATTGCTTCTCTAATCAGCGGATGATGCTGGCTTGAAAGAGGAGTCAATGGCAGACGAATGCCATGACCAATGAGTCCCATTTGCGTGATGGCCCATTTGACCGGAATTGGATTTGCCTCGACAAATAAATCAGTATGTAGCCGTAAGAGTTGATTATTGATGGCACGTGCAACAGCAAGATTCCCGGCAAAGGCGGCGGCACACATGTCATGCATCAGCTTTGGCGCAACATTTGCAGTGACAGAAATAACACCTTGCGCGCCCAATAGCAATAATGCCAAACCACTCGCATCATCGCCGCTGTAGATGTGGAAATCTGGTGGTGCGCATCTTAATAGATCAGAGCCGCGCCCAATATCGCCGGTTGCATCTTTGATGCCGACAATATTTGGAATTTCCGCCAGACGTAGCGCGGTATTATTAGCAATGTCAGCAACGGTTCTGCCGGGAACATTATATAAAATATGTGGAAGATCAACCGCTTCAGCAATGGCTTTAAAATGCTGAAATAATCCTTCCTGGGTGGGTTTATTGTAGTAGGGAGCAACTGACAGACAGGCATCAACGCCAGCATCTTTTGCATAAATTGACAGATCAATTGCTTCACGTGTCGAGTTTGCTCCCGTTCCGGCGATCACGGGTATACGTCCGGCGACATGATCAACAGCAGTTTGCATCAGCAGGCGATGCTCATCAAAATCAACAGTGGGTGACTCGCCCGTTGTGCCAACTACAACAATGCCATCGGTACCCTGTGCGATATGAAAATCAATCAGGGTGCGGAAACGCTCCAGATCGAGTTCGCCATCTTCATGCATGGGGGTGACTATAGCCACCAAGCTACCTTTAAACATGTCAATCTATCCAGTGAAAATTAGATATTTTACCCGAAACTTGCGCTATTTAAGTATATTCACTCTATAAGCCGGTATATTTTATTATTGTTGTGGGAAAGATGACAATTCGACCACCCACGCTTCTGTTTGATTTCATGTTGAAACCAAACAGAGCGTGAATGCAGGGGGGTTATTTTGCTTTGGAAAAGTGCATCATATTATCGATGTAATCAACCTTGATGGTGTCTTTGGCAACGAAATTGCCTTCCAGAATCTCCTTCGCCAAGGGATTCTCAATCTGCGACTGAATAGCACGTTTAAGCGGCCGCGCACCAAAAACAGGATCAAAGCCGGCGAGAGATAGCGCTGTGAGCGCAGATTCACTGACTTGCAACCTGATTTCCAGTTTGGACAATCTTGCTTCAAGGTAATGCAACTGTATTCCTGCAATCGATTTAATGTTCTTTTCATCCAGCGGATGGAAAACAACGACTTCGTCAATACGATTGATAAATTCGGGCCGGAAGTGCGTTTTTACTTCTCCCATGACGGCTTGCTTGATAGCCTGATACTGCTCTCCAGCCATTTCCTGAATCATTTGTGAACCCAGATTGGATGTCATGACGATAACCGTGTTTTTGAAGTCAACGGTACGTCCCTGGCCATCGGTCATGCGACCGTCATCCAATACTTGTAACAGAACATTGAATACATCCGGGTGCGCTTTTTCCACTTCATCCAGCAAGATGACCGCATAGGGTTTTCTACGGACGATCTCGGTCAGATACCCGCCTTCCTCATAGCCCACATAGCCGGGTGGCGCGCCGATCAAACGGGCAACTGAGTGCTTTTCCATAAATTCAGACATATCGATACGGACTAGATGATCCTCTGAATCAAACAGAAATCCGGCCAATGCCTTACATAGCTCGGTTTTACCAACACCGGTCGGACCCAGAAACAGGAAAGAACCATACGGCCGGTTAGGGTCAGCCAATCCTGCGCGTGAGCGACGAATGGCATCAGAAACCAGCCTGACGGCTTCCTCCTGACCGATCACGCGTTCATGTAATTTTTTCTCCATGAGGAGTAATTTTTCACGCTCTCCCTGCATCATTTTAGAAACAGGAATACCCGTTGCACGTGATACCACCTCAGCGATTTCCTCTGCACCAACTTGTGTGCGCAGTAGTTTCGGTCTGCTGGTTTTTCCGCTTTGCTCGTTATCTGCCCGTTGTGCCTGATCGCTGATCTGGGATTGCAGTTGCGCTTCCAGTTTCGGCATTCTCCCATATTGCAGTTCGGAGACTTTCTGCCAATCACCTTTGCGCGTGGCGGCTTCAATCTCCAGCTTGATTTTCTCCATTTCTTCTTTGATTTGCTGGGAACCTTGCACATGGGATTTCTCTGTTTTCCAGATTTCTTCCAGATCAGCATATTCCCGTTCTTTTTGCTTGATTTCTTCTTCAAGCAACTGAAGGCGTTTCTGGGATGCTTCATCCTTTTCTTTCCTGATAGCTTCCCGTTCGATCTTTAGTTGTATCAGACGGCGATCCAGCTTGTCCATGACTTCCGGCTTGGAATCGATTTCCATGCGAATGCGGGCAGCCGCTTCATCGATCAGATCAATCGCCTTATCGGGCAGGAATCGATCCGTGATGTAACGATTTGATAATTCCGCCGCAGCGACAATGGCCGGATCAGTAATATCAACCCCATGATGCAGTTCATATTTTTCCTGTAACCCGCGGAGTATCGCGATTGTGGCTTCGACAGTGGGCTCTCCAACCAATACTTTCTGGAAACGCCGTTCCAGTGCCGCATCTTTTTCGATATATTTGCGGTATTCATCCAGCGTGGTTGCGCCGACGCAGTGCAACTCGCCCCGTGCTAAAGCGGGTTTTAACATATTACCGGCATCCATGGCACCTTCTGCTTTGCCGGCACCAACCATGGTATGGAGTTCGTCAATGAACACGATGGTCTTGCCTTCGTCCTGCGACAGTTCTTTCAATACTGATTTAAGACGCTCTTCGAATTCCCCGCGATATTTTGCGCCGGCAAGAAGGGCGGCCATATCCAGTGCCAGAATACGTTTGTCTTTTAAGCTTTCAGGCACTTCCCCATTGATAATTCGCTGCGCCAAACCCTCAACAATCGCTGTCTTGCCGACACCGGGTTCACCGATGAGGACAGGGTTATTTTTAGTGCGTCGTTGCAGTACCTGAATCGCACGACGGATTTCGTCATCCCGGCCGATAACCGGATCCAGTTTTCCGAGACGTGCGCGCTCAGTCAGATCAAGCGTGTATTTTTTTAATGCTTCACGGCTACCTTCGGCTTCAGCGCTGTTGACCTGTTCACCGCCCCGGACGGCGCTGATGGCTTTTTCCAATGCGGCATAGCTGACGCCAAACTGTTTCAGTAAGGCGCTGATTTCACTTTTATCATTCAGTGCAACAAGCAGGAATATTTCCGACGCAATAAACTGATCGTTGCGTTTTTGTGCTTCCTTGTCGGCCAGGTTAAGCAGATTGCTCAGACTGCGGGAAATATTAATCTCTCCGCCGGTATTTTCCACCTTGGGTAACCGCTGAATGCTTTGTTTAACGCTTTCATGCAATGGCACAACATTTGCACCGGCTCGTTGCAGGAGAGAAGTCGTGCTGCCATCCTGCTGCTGCAGCAATGCAAGCAACAGGTGCTGTGGCTCAATGGTTGCACTGTCCTGACCGATTGCCAGGCTTTGTGCATCTGCTAATGCCTGCTGGAATTTAGTGGTTAACTTGTCGAAACGCATGAAGATCTCCCATCGTTGGTTTATTGATTCCAACGTGGGGGAGTCATTCAGAATTTCAAGGGCCGATTATTTGGACAGGCTGATTTTACGTTTTCCGGGGATTGCCTGTGCGGATTGTTTTTTCAGTTGTTTGATAATCTCATTGGCGGGGATGGCACGACTGAAATAAAAGCCTTGGTGATAGCGGCAACCTTGCTGCATCAATAAATTCAATTGATCTTCCGTTTCGATGCCTTCTGCGATGATATCGATATCCAGACTTTTTGCCATGGCGATAATAGCTTCCGTTATCGCGAGATCACTTGGATCAATTGTAATGTCGCGTGTAAAGGAACGATCAATTTTCAGCGTATCGATCGGAAAGCGCTTCAGATAACTGAGACTTGAATACCCTGTACCAAAATCATCCACGGAAATGTGGATTCCCATCGCATTGATACGATTCAGTATATTGACGACACGGTCAATATTGCTGATGAGCATGCTTTCTGTTATTTCAAAGGTAAAATACCGTGCATCAACGCCGGTTTCATTCAGGATGTGGGTGACATTTTCCACAAAATCATCGGCCTGGAACTGTCTTGCGGAAATATTAACAGCCAGTCTTGGTACATCGTAGCCCTGATCCAGCCATGTTCTAATTTGCTCGCAGGTTGTTCTTAGCACCCATTGACTGATTGGAATAATCAAGCCGGTTTCTTCGGCGATGGTAATGAATTTCTGTGGGGGGACCAGCTTGTGTTCAGGATGTTGCCAGCGCAGTAATACTTCTATGCTATGCAATGTGTAATCGGGCATATCGATTACCGGCTGGAAATGCAGGATAAATTGATTCCGTTCCAGTGCAAGGTGCAGGTCTAAACTCAGATTGTGTTTTTCATGAGCAGATTGGTTGAGTTCTTCACTAAAGAATTGATAATTGTTGCGGCCACTTTTTTTTGCGTGATACATCGCAATATCGCTATGCTTTAACAAGGTTTCTGCGTCGCTTCCATTATCAGGGAACACAGCGATACCAATGCTTGCACCGATATGCAGTTTTTTCTGGTGAATCTGGAAGGGCTGTGTCAATGTGTCAATAATCTTTTGCGCCACGATGCCGGCATGCAGGGATTCGGCAATGCTGTGCAGCACAACAATAAACTCATCACCTCCCTGACGGGCCACGGTATCTTCATTACGCACACAAGTAATCAGCCTTTCGGATACGGATTTCAGCAGGAGATCACCCACATCATGACCCATGGTGTCATTGATGATTTTGAAGTGATCCAGATCAACAAACAGCACAGCCATTTGTGTGTGGCTACGGCTGTCATGTGCAATCACTTGTTCAAGGCGATCCTGTAGCAGGCGACGATTCGGCAGGCCGGTTAATGCATCATGTGTGGCCATGGCGAGAATTCTCTTTTCGGCTTCCTTGCGTTCCAGCCACCGGCCCAGATCATGGGCAATGGTATCGACAAGACTTTGCTCTTCCGGTAGCAGGAAAGGAAAATTTTCTGTATAGATGACCTGGAGTTGCCCGCTTATCTTGCCATTGATAACAATCCTCGCATGTAACTCCTGCTGTAATAGATCTTCCTGATAATTTTCAGTCTGAATGAGTGTGTTGTTCAACCGGATGCAAGCCGCCGATGTTTCTTGGAATTGCATGGCCTGGACCAGACGATTCAGTACTTTCCGGCATATCTCTTCACTGTCGAGATTAAGCTCCAGATAGTACCGTATATCATGCAGACAATTGCTTTCCTTCAGTCGCTCATTTAGAGCCAGATCCTTTTTCTTGCGTGCGGTGATATCCACGCGAACTGAAAGATAGCGATCAATTTTGCCATCAAGATCAGTCAAAGGCATAATAGTTGAGTCGATCCAATAGAATGAACCCTGCTTACTACGGTTACAGATTTCCTGATGCCAGATTTTGCCACTGGCGATGGTTGCCCACATGTCAACAAAGAAAGATTTGGGGTGCTGGCCTGAGTTCAGAATGCGATGATCCTGGCCTAGTAACTCTTCTTGCGTATACCCACTGATTTCACAGAATTTCTCATTGGCCTGCAGGATCCGCCCTTTCTGATCACTGATGGAAATGAGCGCCAGTTTGCCGACAGCATTGATGTAGGCGGTTAGCTCAATAGAGATTTTTTCAGCATTTATCTTTGCCTGTTCCAGCCTGGTATTGGTCTTTAATAGTTTTTTTCTGGACAGCATGGATTGATAGATCAATGGCAATATTAATCGATGTAATATTGCCATGCCGACCAAAACAACAAGTCCCAGATACAATAAGATCGTATTGCTTTGTTTTGTGACGAGGTAATGAAGTTCTTCCTTGTCTATTTTGAGTACAGCACCCAAGCCATACATTACAGGAATATGGGCGGCTACGACCGGTATCTGTCTATAATCGTTAATCAATTTAATACCCGTCAACCCGGACAACGCATAATGCATGGGTAATAGTTTATTGGATACGACGCGCAATAATCGTTTAAACTGGTTGCCATCAAATCCGCGCAGGAAGCAATCCATTTCCAGATTACTGTCTTTTACAGCGGCGCACAGTAAAAAATCACCAGTTTCGCCGATCAAGTTGGCATCGGTGAAAATTCTTGTAAGATCCGGCAGTGCCTGTTCTGTCGTGATACGACCGACCGGTAAGTGTTCGTGATCCAGAACATCCATCACATTACGCAACTTGAATTGACCATCCCAAAATAGAAATGAATCGATATCTGGATCCGTTTCCAGTTTAACGATGAGTGCGGGATCGGTGCTGTTGATATCGGTATTTATAACATCTTCTCCTGCGTAATCAGAAATAACGATTTTTGAGAAATTAAGCTCAAGTAACCTGTCGGCTGTTTTGATCACGCCTGCAATGCCGGCATCTTTCGACTGGGATGATTTGATCTGTTCCAGACTTTGTATCAGGAAAAGACGTGCGCTGGCTGATTTTGTATCCGCCAGACCATGTTTGATCTGAGTTTCTATCAACCTGACCTTACTTTCCAAGGTAACACTGAGGCTCTTGGTCAGCATGGATTCCATGTCGGATCGCATGACATGCCAGACGGAGAAAGCGGATAGCAAGGCGAGCGCAATCAATGCCAATCCGAGAATTAGACTGATTCTGCGATCATCCTGATTTATAAACAATTGAAGCTTTCGCATGCGCTGGCTACGTCCTTGAGAACAGAATATTCTATAGTTCGTTGAGTTTTAGACAGTTATCGTTAATGATGACTCTGTATGATATCGGTTTGAGCATCCAATACTTGAGCTAGAATAAAGGGTTATTTAACCGCTTTTTCCGATTTGTAAAGACGATAACTTGCAAATAATTCAATGTTATACAGAATAATGGCAGTACTCTGGAGAGTGAGCGACTGACTTGCGAAGGAAGTGTGCGGGTTAAATAATTAACTGGGGCGGGTTTGTCTGGATGCTTCCGGGTAAGGATACAGAATATTCAGCGCAACGCTTTTACCGGCTGTTTCAACGATGCGCACATGCTCGCGCTTGAACTCACGGGCATGGCGCAAGCCGCATGAGTGCGCGATCATGTTGATTTCCTTGTTGACGTTCTGTGCATAATTAGCCACACGGATATATTTTTCTTCGACCACCAAGCCGTTTTGCAGCCGTGCATCATGCGTGGTGATGCCGGTGGGACAGGTATTAAGATGACAGCGCATGGCCTGAATGCAGCCGAGCGAAAACATGAAGCCCCGTGCCGTATTGACAAAATCAGCACCGGCGCAGAGCGCCCATGCGCTTTCTGCCGAAGTCACCAGTTTTCCGGCCGCGATGACATGAATGCGGCTTTTCAAACCGGATTGCAGCAGGGAATCCACAACGCGTGGCAGGGCTTCGGCAATGGGCAGGCTGACATGATCCAGCAATGTTTGCGGCGCTGCACCACTGCCTCCCTCTCCGCCGTCAATGGTCAGAAAGTCAGGGGCATATTCAAGGCCCCGGCGATTGATGCTGTCACAGAGTTCATTGATGAAGTTCCATCCGCCAATGGCTGTTTTGATCCCGACGGGCCGACCGGTGAGTTCGCGGATATAAATGACTTTGTCGAGTAATTCGTCGATATTGTTGATATCCCTGTGACGATTCGGGCTGATGGAATCCTGATGAACGGGAATGCCGCGAATGGCCGCGATTTCACTGCTGACCTTGTTTCCAAGCAATAATCCACCCTTTCCCGGTTTAGCGCCCTGAGACAGCTTGATTTCGAAAGCTTTGACGACTTTGCCAAGTTCTTTTGCGCGTTGCGCTGAGAAATTGCCGTGTTCATCCCGGATGCCATACTTCGCAGTGCCAATCTGCATGATCAGGTCGCAGTTGCCTTCCTGGTGATACGGCGCAAGCCCGCCTTCCCCGGTGTTCAGCCAGCAACCGGCTTTTGCCGCGCCGAGCGACAATGCGCGCACGGCAGGCGCCGAGATGGCTCCGTAACTCATGGCGCTGATGTTGATAATTGATTTGGCCTCAAACGGATGCTCGCAATATCCCTTGCCGATATGCAATGAGGGCGTGGGCAGCTGATCTTCTTCCAATATCGGAAAAGCGGCATTGACGAAAATAATCGAGCCGGGCTGGCGCAAGTCGTTGGTCGAACCAAAGCCAACAATACTGCCCTTGTTCTTGGCATTTTTGTAGATCCAGCCCCGTGTTGCGCGATTGAAAGGCATTTCGTCGCGATCATTGGTGAAAAGATACTGGCGGAAATATTTTCCCTGCTTCTCAAAAACGTAGCGTAACCGCCCAATAACCGGATAGTTGCGCAGAATCGAATGGTTTTTTTGCGTGATATCTTGTATAAACCAGAACACGATCGTGCCAATAATGACAAGACCCAGCATGGTGGCGACGCTATAAATGATTAAATCAATCGCACTGGACATACGGTTCTCCTTGATATGCACGGGCAAGCATATACTATCTGCTCGCATGGCGTAAGTGAATATGCTGGTTATCTGAGAGTGGCTTTGAGGCATTGCGTGATCGCAACTATAATCGTGTCCTAATGGATGATTGAGGTGAAAGGAATTGAAAGACTTAAAGAATGAGATCCGCAGCAATGTTAGGCAGGCCTTGTCTGAAGACCTGGGTGCAGGCGACCTGACAGCATCGCTTATCCCCGCCGAAAAGGAATTGACCGCTTACGTCGTGAGCAGAGAAGACTCGGTGTTATGCGGTACGCAATGGTTTGAGGCGTGCTTTCAAACCTTGTCATCCAACACGCAAGTACATTGGTTTGCCAACGATGGCGAGACTGTCCGATCCGGGCAGAAACTCTGTGAAATAACAGGAAATGCTTGCGTGCTGCTATCGGCCGAGCGATCTGCCCTGAACTTTCTGCAACTGCTGTCCGCCGTAGCCACGCAAACCAGACGGCATGTTGACGCTATTGCCGGCACCAATGCTGTCATTGTGGATACCCGCAAGACATTGCCCGGGTTGCGGCTTGCACAGAAATATGCGGTGACATGCGGCGGGGGGGTGAATCACCGCATTGGCCTGTATGATGGCATCCTGATCAAGGAAAACCACATCATCGCCGCAGGCGGCATTCAATCTGCCTTGACCAGAGCACAGGCCATTGCACCCGCCGGAGTCTTCATCCAGATTGAAGTGGAATCCCTGCAGGAATTGCAGGAAGCGCTCAGCGCCCATGCAACCATGATTCTGCTGGACAACTTTACGCTGGATCAGTTACAGGAGGCCGTCACGCTGACCCGTCAGCAGACCGGTCAACCGGTGGTACTGGAAGCATCCGGCAATATTACGCTGGACAACGTGCGCCAGGTGGCTGAAACAGGGGTTGACCGGATCTCTGTTGGCAGCTTGACCAAGAATGTGCAGGCGATCGATTTGTCGATGCGGTTTGTGTGAGACAGATCTAGGTGGTTTGTTAGCCTATATACGGTATTTCCGAGGCTGATACGTTTGCTTTAATGCCGTATTGATTGAGAAGAATTTCAAC
>JBBTCY010000090.1:0-11354 GCA_038043005.1 Pseudomonadota bacterium | reverse complement strand
ATGCAATTCTCAAATTATTACGTCTAAACCCGCTTTAACTTCCTAAGACCCTAAATTTAATAACTTCCGTATAAATATACTTTTAACAGTAGCTATTGATATGAGCCTCTCAATTAATACCAATCTAGGATCGCTGAATAGTTCTCGGCATTTGTCAGCATCTGCAACGGATTTGAGTCGTTCGCTAGAGCGACTCTCATCAGGTATGCGTATTAATAGCGCTAAAGATGATGCAGCTGGTCTTGCGATCTCTGAGCGAATGACAACTCAAGTTCGTGGTTTAAGTCAGGCTTCGAGAAATGCTAATGATGGCATCTCCATGCTTCAAACTGCCGAAGGGGCTTTGACTTCCATAACTGATGCATTGCAGCGCGTTCGTGAACTTTCAATTCAGGCAGAAAATTCCACCAATAGCATTACCGATAAGAGAGCATTACAAGAGGAAGCCAATCAACTCATTCAAGAAGTGGAAAGGGTCGCGACAACTGCTAGCTTTAATGGTGAAAAAATATTTGATTTTACCAGCAGCAGTATTCTAGGTGATCCGAATCAACTCGCGGTAATGTATGGATTACAAAATGGCTGGCTGGAGCAGGCTGAAAGTATGATCCAGCAATACTTTGGCATTACGGCCGATGGTGGTGACTTAAGCATTGAATTAACAACATTTACGGATGGTGCTGGGGGCACTGCTGCCCGTGTGGGCGGTTTGGTGCCACTAAGCGGCAAGGCGACCAATGTCACATTGCAGATTGATATGAGTGACTTTATACCTCCCAACTTACCCAATGGCGGTAGTGCTCCATTTTATAATGACCGGATTATTACACATGAAATGGTGCATGCAGTGATGTATCGGAGTGTAAACATTGGCGGAATAGTAAATACCAGCGATCAAACATGGTTTCTGGAAGGCGCTGCTGAATTTATTCATGGCGCTGATGAACGCTTACAATCCTCGATAAGCAGCATTGGCATAGGTGGTGTCATGGCGAAAGCAGCAACCTTCGGCAGTGCTGGAGCGGCTTGGGGCGGCACTTCTGATGATTATTCTGCAGCTTATGCCGCAACACGTTATTTGCATCAAGTTATCAAGGATAATGGAGGCACGGGCATTAAGGATGTGATGGTTTTCCTGAACCAGAATCCAGCTGCAACATTGGATAATGCAATTAATACCGCTACAGGTGGATTGTATGCAACGGCTGACGCTTTTGATGCAGCTTTTAATGTAAATGGTGCGGCATTTATAGCTGGACTAAATCTGGCAGATGCGGATACCGGTGCAATCGGTGGTTTGAATGCCGATGGTGGAACGCTTAAAACAGCTGAAAGTGTAAACTCTGATGTCAGTACAAGAGGTGGTTTAAATCCTACAAGTGGATTTAATGAAATCTGGGAAAATATCGGTATAGCCAGTGCACTGGGCAATAATAAAACCCTCCAAGTGGGTGCGAATAAAGATCAGACATTGGATATATTATTGGGAGCGGTCAATACTGCTGCAATGGCAATTCAGGATATCGATCTGATCAATAATGCTGGATTCACAATCAATAAAATGGATCTTGCATTGAATCACGTCAACATGGAAAGAGCCAAGCTTGGCGCTCAGTTAAATCGCCTTGAGTCTGTCATTACTAGCAATCAAACCAGTGGCGAAGCTGCAACAGCCAGTCGATCCCGGATTCAAGACGCTGATTATGCTATCGAGACAACGGTACTTACTAAAACGCGGATCATGCAGCAAGCTGCAACAGCCATATTGGCGCAAGCAAACATCTCTCCGCAGATGCTCTTGTCTTTACTTTCTTAATATGTAGTAGCTCAGACTCGGTCTGACATTCATTCTTGCCAAAACGGTGAAACTACCTGGTTTGATAGAAGTGTCTAATCTTTATCAACCAAAGACGCAACCTCATGAATAGTACTCAACAAAATGTTATTAAATACAAGATCGGTTTATTGAATCTGATAGTCAAGCGGGGGCGAAGCATTGATGGATTGTGTAGTAAAACAATAAAACTTCACACCTGCATATTCATAATATCTTGATAAGCGGAAATCAATTTATTGCGAACCTGTATCATCGATTGAAATGATACGTTTGCCTTCTGTAGCGAAATCATTACTTCATGCAAATCCACATTCGCCTCGTCATTAGCAAACCGATTGCTTAGCTTATCAGCTGTCTGCTGGACATTATTTACTTGATCAACTGCCGCCTTCAGCTTCTCACTGAAGTCAACCTTAGCGACCTCATCAACCAAAGGTTGCTTTTTAGTACCAGAAGCCAGTGCTGACGCAGCACGCAGTTGCTCTAATACACTGTCAATTCCGGAATTATCCATAATTCCCTCCAATCTTACTAAGAATCAAGTATCTATCAAAAATTATAAAAGTTCAAATAAAAATTAACCGATCACCCATTAACCAGTCATCCGGTATTGTTGCAGTTTATACCGCAATGTTCGTTCCGATATCCCTAGTTTCTTAACGGCCAGTTTTCTGGAACCATTAACTGCCGCCAGCGTTTCCAGAATATGATTGCGTTCCAATGTCTTAATATCCTGAGGCGTCAATTCCACCCCTTTCTCATTAATCTCGCGCACACAGCTTATTTCCGGAAGATCAATGTGCTCTGCATCGATAACGTCTGTGGCGAGAATCATGGCACGCTGTATCACATTCTCCAGTTCTCTGACATTGCCCGGCCAGTCATATTGTATCAGCCTGGCCATTGACGCTGCTGTCATCTCACATTCCTTTCGTCCCGAATCCGTCATTGCCGTCTCTAAAATACGGCGCGCCAGTGGCTCTATATCCAGTGGCCGCTCCCGAAGCGATGGGATTTCTATTGGAAATACATTCAGCCGATAGTACAAATCCTCACGAAACTTACCGCTCTTGACTATCGCCAGCATATCGCGATTAGACGTAGCCAGCACGCGGATATCCAGTTTAATGGTTTTATGCCCGCCGACCCGTTCAACCTCCCGCTCCTGCAACACGCGCAGTAATTTTGCCTGCAATTCCAATGGCATCTCAGAAATTTCATCTAATAGCAGTGTACCGCCTTCTGCCTGTTCAAATTTCCCGGGCTGCGCCTGGGTTGCGCCGGTAAATGCACCTTTCTCATAACCAAACAAGGTCGCTTCAAGAAGATTGTCCGGTATCGCAGCACAATTAATCGCCACAAAAGACCTGGATGCACGTAATGAATGTTGATGAATAAAACGGGCAATAACTTCCTTGCCACAACCACTCTCACCCGTCAGCATCACAGTTGCCGGAGATTGGGCAACGCGCCTGGCCAGCGACAGGAGTGCACGTGTCCGAGGATCTCGCGCAACGATCCGTCCATCCAACTCGGTTTCAGACAGGATATATCGTTTCACATGAACCAGCAGACTGTCCGGGTCGAATGGTTTCAACAAATAATCACAGGCCCCGCTACGCATGGCAACAACCGCCTTGTCAACCTCCCCATACGCAGTCATCAGTAACACGGGCAACTCCGGATTAAATACCTTTATTTTTTGTAGTAAAGAAAGACCGTCGACCGGTTTCATCTGCACATCACTCACCACCATTCCAACGGCCTGCTCCTGCAGGAGAACCATTGCATCATTGCCATTAGAGGCCGGCATGGGGCGGTATCCAGCCAATCTCATCGTGGCGCAGATTGCCTCCAATAAATCCTGATCGTCTTCTACCACCAGAATGGGCAATGTTTTCATTTTAAGCTTCTCCATCATTTCTTGGCAGTCGTATCACAAATTCACTGCCCTTATTGGGTAATGAATTCACGTACACGTTACCGCCCATCGATTGAATCACACCCCGGACGATCGCAAGGCCCAGACCTGTACCTTCAGGACGCGTTGTATAAAAGGGTTCAAATAATCGTTCCTGCAGCGTTATATCTACCCCAGGCCCATTATCACGTACACTAAAGACAACCGTATCTTTCTCCAGATCACAGACCAAAACAACCTGATCTCCCGAATGAGAAAACTGCATCGCATTCTCCAACAGGTTAATCAATGCACCGCATAATGCGTCATGATTCGTTATCAAGCTGACGCCCTGACTATTGTCATATAGGATGAATTGCATTGCAGAACGCGTCATCTGCGGTTCGATCACCTGCTGCAACTCCGCCAGTAAATCAGTAATTACGATAGATTCCTGCTGTGCCGCTTCACCCTTCACAAACCGCAGCATGTCGTTGATCAGATGTTCCAGGTGATGTAGCCGTTCTGTTGTTTTAGTTGCAAACTGCTGACGTTCATTGGCAGTGAGTGCATCACTACCTAAATGCGTGGCATATAACAATGCAGTTGATAAGGGCGTCCGGAGCTGATGCGCAAGATTTGCGGCCATCTCACCCATGGAAGTCAGGCGTTGATTTCTCCTCACCTGCTCTTGCATGGCATAGGCTTCCGTGATGTCGTGTACCAGCAGAATCCGCCTGCCCATCGAATCGGCTGTACTGCTTTCAATCCGGATACGGCGTTGCGCCATACTGTTCACATGTCGGGTAGTCCATTCGTTATCAATTGTTGTCGGTGCCAGCCTTTCATCGATCACCCGCTGCCACGACAATTCCAGCAGCGGCTCCCCCAGAATCGAAACAGCCGCCGGATTAACTCGCTCGACGCACCCTGTCATATTCAAAGCAACAACCCCACCCGGTAATGCATTCAGCAAAAAAGTCAGTTGCCGGGATAGATCCTCTTTTGCAATAAATTGCTTGTGTAACTCGCCATTTGCCACGGCCAGTTCACGGGTCAGCTGCTCAACCTGGTGCTGCAATGCCTGATACACACCGGAGAGCTGTTCTGATGCCTCATTAAAAGCAGCAAAAGCAATCTGAAGCTGCTCTTGATCGGCAGATGTTGATTTAATCTCACTGATCTTATTAGGTTGCACAGGTTAAAAAAACAATTATTAGAAAGTACACGAAGCTTAGCACTCTTACCAATCCTTAGCGTGGCACGAATAGAACCAGCAAAATTGTTCTATTTGATGGTTCAAAATTTATAAATTTATTGATAATCCTCACATCAGAAGAATTCTCAGAAAAAACAAAAATGGTTTTTTTATATACGGCAGAAATCGCCATTAAATTAAACGAATCGTTAAAAGAAACGATGGCTGATTACAGAAATATACAATTTACTATTTGTAAACAGCCAATCAACTTTATGGTCTCTAGAGCAAATAACTTTTTACAAAAATATAGAACTTAGATTCTTGTGTAATCATCAGGATAGCTTGATGAACACTTGATGAACACTATTAAGAATTCAGGCAGGAGATCGCTTCGTGGCAACAGTACCCAGTGAACCCGACACAACAATACCCGGCGAACCAAGCACGGCAGCACCCAGTGCGCCAAGTACGTCATCACCCGGAAACTTGTTCCGATTGGATCAGTTTAATCAACTGCCTAACCAGAAAAAGATGGGATTGATGTTTGTTGTAGCTGCTGCCATCGCATTAATTGTAGGTGGTTTTATCTGGACCAAAGCACCGGATTATCGCGTTCTCTATACCAGCGTATCTGATCAGGATGGCAGCGCCATCGTGAGTGCCCTGCAACAAATGAATGTTCCATACAAGCTGACCGAAAATAATGGCACCATCCTGGTTCCAAGTGAACATGTTCATGAAGCACGCTTGAAATTGGCAGGCCAGGGGCTACCCAAAGGGGGTCTGGCTGGTTTTGAATTAATGGAAAACCAGAAATTTGGTTCCAGTCAATTTCTCGAGCAAGTTAATTATCAACGCGCACTCGAAGGCGAATTAGCCCGTTCCGTACAATCATTATCAGCGGTACAAAGCGCCCGCGTACATCTGGCCATTGCCAAGCCATCCGTTTTCTCCCGAGATAAGCAGCAACCCAGTGTTTCCGTATTACTGAATCTTCTCCCTGGCAGAGTGCTGAGTATCGATCAGGTCAGCGCAATCGTTCATCTGGTGTCGAGCAGCGTTCCGAATCTACCTGCAAAAAATGTGGCGATTGTGGATCAGCATGGCAATCTGCTCACCTCCCAGAATGACAACAAGTCTGACTCACGGTTTGATGCCAAACAACTGGAATATATACAGGAAGTTGAAGAAAATTATATCCGGCGCATTGAAACCATTCTGACTCCGATTACTGGTGCAGCCAATGTGCGCGCTCAGGTAACGGCTGATGTCGATTTCTCGCGGATAGAACGCGCTGAAGAGATTTATCGCCCTAACAATACGGAAACCGAAGGCGCTTCTATTCGCAGCAAACAAACCTTGGAAACACTTTCCACCGGCTCAAAACCTGATGGAGGAATACCTGGTGCACTGACAAACCGTCCACCAGAGCCTGCCATCGCACAGGTTGAAGTAGCGCAAAAGAAAGAGGGAGAAAGCGATAAGACGCCACCCACCCCAACTGACACACGCAAAGAATCCACTACCAACTATGAGATTGATAAAACCATACAGCACACTCATCAATCCACAGGCAGCGTTAAACGATTATCAGCAGCTGTTGTAGTCAATTATCGCAAAAAAATAGGCGAGGATGGCGTTATCACCTATGAACCCATGACTGCTGATGAAATCAAGGAAATCAGCGATCTTGTCAAGGAAGCGATGGGATTCAACGAGAAGCGTGGTGACTCACTGGCTGTCATAAACAACCAATTTACTGCTGTTGAAGACAAGATGTTTGATATTCCATTCTGGAAAGATCCGGATACCATGATGTTAGCAACAGAGATCAGCAAACAATTACTCATTGTTGCCGTCATTTTATTTTTCCTGTTGAAGATTCTGCGGCCTTACCTGAAAAACCTGACACAACCGGAAACACCGATTCCTGCATTAACTGATGGAATCCATGGCACTGGTACACCTGCGCTCAATCAGGCTTTAGAAGAAGAATATAAACTGACTCAAAATACAGGATTTGAAAAAAACCTCAAGAAAGCGAAACAGATGGCTGTGGAAGAACCTGCCATCGTTGCTAATGTTGTAAAAGAATGGGTGAATGGCAATGGATGATGCGGGCGTAAAGAAAAGTGCAATTTTATTGATGTCCCTGGGAGAACAGGAAGCTTCTTCTGTTCTCAAGTACTTAGCACCTAAAGAAGTTCAAAGCATCGGTCTGGCGATGACTACCCTGAACAACGTAACACGCGCTGAAATTGAAACTGTATTGGAAGAATTTACTACGCAGGCCAGTGGAAAAACTGCATTGGGTCATGATTCTGCTGATTATATTCGCAAGGTATTGACCAACGCACTGGGAGACGAGAAGGCAGCCAACCTGCTGGATCGCATATTGCATGGCGGCGACACCAGCGGTATTGAAGGTTTGAAGTGGATGGATGCTCCGTCTGCGGCGGAATTAATCAAAAATGAGCATCCCCAGATCATTGCAACCATTCTGGTACATCTTGAGCGGGATCAAGCCAGTGAGATTCTGAGCTTATTTACAGAGCGTCTGCGTAATGACGCAATGATAAGAATCGCCACATTAGAGAGCATACAACCCGATGCACTGCGTGAACTAAATGACGTACTGACCAAGTTGTTGTCGGGCAGTAACAATATCCGCAAAGCACCTATGGGTGGCGTACGTGCTGCTGCTGAGATTCTCAATTTTTCCCCATCTGCACAGGAAGCCAGTGTTATTGAGAATGTCAAGCAATACGATGAAGAGCTGGCACAGCAAATCCTGGATGAGATGTTTGTCTTTGATAATCTGATTGATGTTGAGGATCATGGCATTCAACTGCTGCTTCGGGAAGTACAGTCCGAATCGCTTATCATCGCATTAAAAGGTGCGCAGGAAGAAATACGCAATAAAATCTTTAAGAATATGTCACAGCGTGCCGCTGAAGCACTGAGAGAAGACCTTGAAAGCAAAGGACCGGTTCGTGTATCGGAAGTTGAAGCTGAACAGAAAGAGATTCTGAAAACATTACGCCAACTGGCCGATGATGGACAAATTGTATTGGGCGGAAAAGGTGACGACACTTTTGTTTAAGTTGGTGATCTTAAATCCTTGCCGAATTCAACAATCGATCATCCTGTTAACACAATATCAATAATCAGTTTAATTCGGCATGTCATTCAGAGTGATGCAACTTTGAAAGAATCAATAAAGGCTATTACACAAACATGGAACCAACCAATTTTATTCCAAAAGAGGAACTCAACTCCTATCAGCGATGGGAAATGGAATCTTTGGATATGGATGACGAGAATGATAAGAATGACAAGGATCAGGAAGTTGAGGCAGCAAGCAATGTACCCGTAGTTGATGAACCCCCCGAGATCCGGTTACCGACCGAAGAGCAGGTAGCCGCGATTTACCAGCAGGCCAAAGAAAGTGGCTACACCGAAGGTTATCAGGCAGGCCATAGCAATGGTTACGAAGAAGCCAGAAAAATCGCAGAAACAGAAGTAAAGGCGGAACTGGCTCATTTACAGGCAATTTTATCCAATCTTGACCAGGAACTCCTGCAGATTGATCAATCCGTTGCACAGGATCTATTGGCGCTGTCACTTGAACTGTCCAAAAAAATGGTCATGCAGGCATTAAAGATCAAACCAGAATTGATATTACCGGTCGTTCAGGAAGCCATCCGTCATTTACCAAGCTCCATGCAGCATCCCCATCTTTTTTTACACCCGGATGATGCTGCCCTGGTACGCTTGCACCTGCAGGATCACTTATCACAAGACAACTGGATAGTCCGGGAAGATGAGCAGTTATCAAGGGGAGGCTGCCGCATTAAAACAAACGGCAGTGAAATTGACGCAAGCCCGGAGACTCGCTGGCAAAGAATACTGGCGACGATCGGACAAGACAATAACTGGCTGGTAACAGGTGACTCTGATGTCACATCATAATCACTGGTGCAATTTCCTGAAGAATTGCACTCAACTGACCACTGTTTCCAGCCCATTCTTATTAAGCGGCACCATTACGCGGGTTGCCGGCCTGGTTATGGAAGCAGTCGGACTTAAGCTATCGGTCGGCAGTAGCTGTACTATTTTTCTATCCAGTGGAAACAGTGTGTCTGCTGAAGTTGTAGGATTCTCAGGGGATCGTTTATTCCTGATGCCATCCAGTGATGTTTATGGATTATCACCGGGTGCCAAAGTTGTACCCACGGAACTCACCGGAGAAACCCCAAAAATCGGTAGCTTCCAGCATCCGCGCAGACGTGCGGCAGATCGTACCAAGCATGTCATCGTCGGACACGAGTTGCTGGGTCGTGTATTAAACGGTATTGGTGAACCACTTGACCGGCTCGGACCAACCTATGCGCAACACAGCGTGCCGCTTTACAGTCGCCCTTACAATCCACTTGAACGCATTCCGGTTCAGGAGCCGCTTGATGTTGGAGTCCGCGCTATCAATACTCTGTTGACCGTCGGACGGGGACAGCGGATGGGATTATTTGCCGGCAGCGGTGTTGGCAAAAGTGTGCTGCTTGGCATGATGGCGCGTTATACCAGCGCTGATGTAATCGTTGTCGCATTGATCGGTGAACGGGGTCGGGAAGTAAAGGAATTCATCGAAAATATTCTAGGCAACGAAGGACTTAAGCGGTCTGTCGTGGTGGCCGCCCCGGCGGATACTTCACCACTGCTGCGGTTACAGGGCGCTGCGTATGCAACAGCAATTGCCGAATATTTCCGGGATGAAGGCAAACACGTCCTGCTTATTATGGATTCGCTCACTCGTTTCGCCATGGCACAAAGAGAGATCGCGCTGGCAATTGGAGAACCACCTGACACCAAGGGTTATCCACCCTCTGTATTTGCCCGATTACCTCAGCTCGTGGAGCGTGCCGGCAATGGTAATCAAAAGAATGGCTCCATTACCGCTTTCTACACGGTATTAACCGAAGGTGACGACCAGAATGATCCAATCGCTGACAGTGCCCGGGCAATTCTTGACGGGCATGTCGTACTTTCACGCCGATTGGCTGAAGCAGGGCATTATCCGGCGATTGATATTGAGGCGTCAATCAGCCGCGTGATGACCGGTCTGGTTTCACAGAAGCATACAGATATGGCCAGACAGTTCAAAAGCTTGTATGCCCGTTATCAGCGGAGTCATGACCTGATCAGTGTCGGTGCTTATGTCGCCGGAAGCGATCCGGAGCTTGATCAGGCCATTAAGCTTTACCCTGCTCTTGAGAAATTCTTACAGCAAAATATGTCCCAACAAGAAAATTTTACAGACAGCCTTGAGAAACTGACGGCATTGTTCGCCAATGGGATGTTCCGATAGTTTAAAGCCAGATCCATTATGCCTGACACATCCTCTCTCAAAACACTCTTGGACCTTGCCCAGAAACAAACTGACTCTTCTGCCAGGAAGCTTGGGAAACTGAATTCATTGCAACAAGAGGCCGAGAAGAAACTGAATTTACTCCTGCAATATCGACACAGCTATCAGGCGCAATTCCAGAATTCAACTAAAAATGGGACCGATCATATTGAATGGCGTAATTTCATCGCATTCATGAACCAGCTTGATTCCGCCATCACAGAACAACGCCAGATTGTCATCAATGCTACAAATAACAAAGAAATTGGTGGCAATGAATTCCTGTCCTGCCAGCGCAAGCTTAAATCCTACGATACCTTGTCACAACGTCAACAAAAAATAGAGAATCAACGGCAAGTCTCACTCGAACAAAAAATACAGGATGAATTTTCATCCAACGCATCAAGCCGCAACCCATTCTTCTCAAAAAACGACTGATCCTGTTCAAGTTGACCGTCTCCAGGAAACTGGCACAAGAATTGCTTATTTATTAATATCCATATCACTTTAATCGCACGGGATAAAAAGTTTATGCTAAACACTACCACTCTCCCCCAGGTTAACGCCTTGCCTGATAACTCCGCAGTAATCAATAATAATGCGGTTAATTCAAAAGGATCTGATCGCGAACAGTTCAGTAAAATCCTAGCGCGTGAAGTATCTGAATCAACAACCAATCGTGAGGCAAACAATACATCCGCACCCACATCCTCACCCGCTGAACATCCTGACACACAGAGCCGCCCGGATGAAGCAGGCCCGGCAAGCACAGCAACAGCAATAACTGCAACCGATGCTGTCACTCCAACCAGTGCCAGCCTCTATGACTTCCTGCCACAAAACATAACAGCCACCGAATTAACCGCCGCCATCACTGACGTAACAACTGACCCCATCACTCCGGTTGTGGTACAACCAACCAGTCTAAATGCTGAATTTACTCCGGCAATCTCACCTATTTCATTTTTAAACCAACCGATTGTGCAAGATGCAGAATTAACACCGAACACAC
>JBBTCY010000089.1:0-2226 GCA_038043005.1 Pseudomonadota bacterium | reverse complement strand
AGGCCTTGAATAATCAGATTCATGATCTGTACTGGATTACCGGTGGATTAAGAATGGTGTGGTGGATGCCACTCTACAATCTGATTACGCCCGGCGTGTTTGGCGGCATAGAGTGCAGAATCGGCAGCTTTTATCATGTCCTGCGGTTTCTGAAAATATTCTGCGCCATCAATATATGACGCTACGCCAATGGAAGCGGTGATATGAATGATGTATTGATCATCAAGCTTAAAAGAGATCGCGGCAATGGCATCTTTTAAACGGGCAATGAGGCTTCTGGAAGCGTCCAGAGTTGTGCCGGGCAGGATCAGGGCAAATTCTTCGCCCCCGTAGCGGCTTAGTGTATCATCCTGCCGGATCTGCCCAAAAATTGTGCGCACGACCGCGACCAGTAATGAATCGCCTGCGACATGCCCATAGGTGTCGTTTACATTTTTAAAATGATCGAGATCGATAATGGCAATGGTCAGGGGCAAATGATATTGGATTGAAAGATAAAATTCACGCTGGAGTATTTCGTCAAAATACATCCGGTTATGTGCACCGGTTAACCCGTCGCGTTGTGATTTTTCTTCCAGCTCTTTTACTTTGGCTAACGATTGTATTGTCAATAATTCTTTGGCTTCAGCCAGAATTCCGGCTATTTCTGCGGGATGATGAATGGTTATCTCAAATAAATCTTCAATTGAATTCAATCCGCTACCCATGATATCAATGATATCTCTTAATGCAGTGCTATCAAGATTGAGCCAGGTTTTTGCCGAGTCCATCAAAACAGTCATTTTCTCGGCGTCTTGCGGATTGAGAAAATAATCGGCGATATAGCGGGACACTGCGACACAGGCTGGCAACGTTGGCCCCAGTTCCCTGGGGTCTGGTTGGCCATGGCTGCTGATACAGGAGACGGCAATATAGTCAGGGATATGCCATTGCTTGAGTAGTGCATAACCCAGCTCATCATGCCCTGCACCCAATAGGTTACGCTCGGTTTCCAGGAGAGTGTCATGATCGGTCGTGGATGAGAAAACTGGGCCATATTCTTCAGGCATAATGGCGCTGTAAGCGAGTATGCCAATATCCTGCAACAGTCCAGCCAGAAATAAATCATCCACAAATTTCAGATCCAGCTTCTCGCCTAATGCGCGACAAGCCAGCGCGGATGCAGCAGAACGGCGCCAGAATGTATTGCTATCGAAAGCGGTCGCATATTTTCCTGGGTTTTTTATTAATGAATTGGCCAGCGAGAAAGATAGCGCAATGACGATGACTGTGTGGGTACCCAGTATGCTGACAGCCTGACGTATGTTGGTGACGGATCGTCTGGATTTATAGAGCGGTGAATTGGCTGTTCTGAGTATTTTTGCAGAAAGCGCTGGATCCAGTGAAATGTATTGGCAGGCAGTGTTGATGTCTGCATTGGGATCATTGGCGAGATCAATTATTTTTATGGCAATAGCAGGCAGGCTGGGCAACGTTGTACAGAAACGCAATCGTCTTTCGAACATATCGGTTAGCATCTTTAATCCTTTTTTCAGCTTCTGGTCATATCTCTCTATGAGAATGAATAGGAATTGTCTTACAGCGGAGTATAAACCACAGAAATAGTGAAAGGATATAAATTTATTGATGTTTATTGATTCAGACTCCAGTTGAATGATTTATTTTGACTTAATACTGACAGTCTATGGATAATTAACGTTATTTTTCAGTTTGCATGCGATAATTATCGCGAAGAGAATCTCATATAAAGGAGCCAGCCGTGGATTTTGCAATAAAAGTAGGAACCCCGGAAAAACAGCGGGGTGCTTGTGTTGTAGTGGGAGTATTTGAGTCAAAGAAATTGACCGATTCAGCCAGGATGTTGGATAAGGCGACAAATGGCTACCTTAAGGACATTCTGAATCAGGGAGATATGGACGGCAAGGCCAATTCTACTTTGCTATTGCATAATGTTCCGGGAACACAATTCAAACGTATCCTGCTGGTAGGATTGGGCAAGGAACAGGAATTCAAGGATAAGGCATTCCTGGCGGCTGTTTATACTGTTTTTAAGGCACTCCAGAAAACAGCCATTACCGATGTATCGCTCTTCCTGATGGATATTCCAGTCAAGGATCGCGGCATGGACTGGAAAGTTTCCCAGACAGTGATTGCAGCAACCAGTTGTGCGTATCGATTTGATCAGTTAAAAAGTAAACCTGAGGATGATAAACAGAATCTGCGCAA
>JBBTCY010000088.1:0-19706 GCA_038043005.1 Pseudomonadota bacterium | reverse complement strand
CACAATGCGATGCCGAGAAACTGCCTTTTCCGGATAATTATTTTAACTGTGTCAGCGTTGCATTTGGCCTCAGAAACATGACCCATAAGGATATCGCCCTTAAGGAAATGCTGCGTATCATAAAGCCTGGCGGATCTGTTATCGTTCTGGAGTTCTCTAAAATCTGGAAACCGCTTCAGCCCGTCTACGATACCTATTCATTCAAATTACTTCCAACGATGGGAAAGATAATCGCCAATGATGCCGAAAGTTACCGCTATCTAGCTGAGTCGATCCGTGTTCATCCTTCACAGGATGAATTAAAAAAACTGATGGAACAGGTCGGTTTTGAACGTGTGGAATATTTTAATTTAACAGCTGGTATCGTTGCATTGCATCGGGGTTACAAATTCTAGAAAAATAAACACTAAATAACCCTCAGAATAATCTTCTTAGCGTCAATACCAGTACATTCGTTGATTGTACTGGTTTGACTGCAACTCTTTCTGGATACAAAATTTGCCAATAAAGAATCGAATTTAGTGATTTCTCAGAGTAGCTTGAAATATCTTTTGAGTTTTTCTGATTATTTATGCGTATTAATACACTCTGACCATTTCTTCATCCAAACTCACAGTCGAAACACGATAGCCATATGCCCAAAAGCTTTCTCCCATGAAGCTCTTTCTTCTTCCCAATTGAACGCGCTAGTACTATTGCACTTTTCCTGCAGGCTTTCTGAGCTTGCCAAATATCAACTCCTTTCTCCGCTCGGGTATAAACACCACATGATATTTACAATCCCAGCGCATATGGCTCAAACTTTGGCACTCCTCCATCTTGACTCCTCATCTCGTGATTGGGATGAGAACGGTACGGCGATTGCTGCAATGGTCAAGCCTTCGGCAAACCCCCGGCAAAGCCGGGGGTTTGCCGGGTATTAATTATTTTTGACCAGAAGGGGCACCCTGTCTTTCGCCTGATTCATCTTGATATAAGCTTGGGGGTTTCTGGCCTGGCTTAGGCTCACCACATCCAGATAACGCGACTGTACTCGTAAAAGCTAACAGGACAGCAGCTAAAAGTGTGTATTTCATGAGAATCTCCTTTGTTATTAAAATAAAAAATTTATCAACAAATCTAATGTCACGTTGAAACTTCATCAGCTACAAACCATATCCAAAAAATCTTAGTCTAGGATGAATTTCTCTTTCATAGAAAAAGATCTTCTACTAAAAGATCATTATGTTGCAACCTTCGATCTTCTAAACTAGAGAGACATGGTCTCAAAATGAATAAGAAAACAACTTATTCATATTAAGAGCATAACACTAAAAAAAAAAGGGTGGAATTGAAATTCATCATAAAATTGCGAATTCTTGATGGCGGTTGAGTGATCAAGAACAGGTTGGCGCTCGGATACAAAGGAACAAAGGGGTCAGGAACACAAGAAATATAACTTCCTCCTTGCGGAAGCTGCTCCGGTCAGATTTATATATACATTTCAGACAGACTCGTTCTGTTATTCGATGTTATTCAACGATCAATCGCTCTAGCTTTTATACGAACTGATCACATCATAAAAAATATTCTTCGCGTATTTTCATAGCGTTGAACAACACCTGCAAAAAGGCATAAAATTATCATCAATCCTCACTGATTTCTGCCGATTAGAAAAGACATTGCTTTAGTCGACCAAAATACTACTATGAATTCATGCCTGAAACCTGATGATGTCACGCCAGTCAAAGGCCAAATTATCGACATGATCTGTAATAATCCGGATCTTCCTTCGTTAGGAAGTTCCATGTCGCGGATAGTACAACTTTCTTCATCTGAAGACGAGTCAACAGAACAACTGGCAAATCTGATACTGGTCGATGTGGCCCTCACACAGAAAATTATACGCTTGGCCAATTCAGTGACATTTCGTGGCTCAACCAATCAGATCGTGACCAGTATTACCAGAGCCATCCAATTATTAGACCTGGATACGATCAAGGCTTGTGCTTTAGCCATGATCCTAGTTGATGGCATGCCTGGAAAACATGTGCAGTGTGTTCGCCAGGAATTGATGCTTGCGCTGACCGCAGGTTTAATTGGCCGACAGTTAGCAAAACGCAGCTTCTTCCCCAATGCTGAAGAGGTTGCAATTGCAGCGCTGTTTAGAAATATGGGGCGGTTGCTTTTAGCTGCCTTTGATCACAAGCTGTATCGAGAAACGATGGAATTAGCGAATCAGGGAACGCATACCCAGGCTCAAGCATCAATACAGGTACTTGGCTGCAGCTTTGACACGCTTACAGAAATTGCCATGCGCCAATGGCTGATTCCTGATTCCATTATCAATGCAATGAAGTTGATGCCAGCCAGAGCACTAAAACCACCCAGAAATCGCCAGGAATGGATGCAGCAGGTTGCAGAATTCAGTGAATCTTCCGCTCAATTAATATTTGACTATGACAAATCTGCAGATAACTCATTGGATAAATTGATCCTTAATCGTTTTTGCATTGCATTAAATTTAGACAAGACACAGCTTGATACACTCATTACCCAGGCGGCTGAAGAGGCTCGTGTACTCGGCAATCAGGCACATTTGCAATCGCTTGTTTTAGTAAAAAACAATACTGAAGATTCAGATTTACAAAGCACTGACAGCTCGCCTGATGATCTGTTGAATGGATTGATATTTAAGCCCAGTGATGCTGATGATTTACCGACCGCCACCCTGCGGCATGCCAGCGGAAAGCCATACAATGCACTGGATCAACTCTTAACCGGCATACTCGACGTCACCAAAATGACTACAACCAAGCGATATAAAATTGATGAATTAATGTTATTAGCTCTGGAGATACTGTATAAAAGTTTAGGTTTCAGTTTTGCAGCCATCTGCCTGCGAGATATCAAAACCAATAAATATCGGGCACGCCAATCATTAGGCAGGAACAGTCATTCACTCCAGCGACATTTTATTTTCTCAGATATTTCAACATCTGATTTATTCAGCTTGGCTATCAAAAGAAATATTGATCTATCCATATCGAACTCTACCGATACGAAGATTCAAAGTATGTTGCCCAGTTGGTACCTTGAATTATTTCCAGACACGAAGAGCTTTATAATCTTGCCATTGATAATAAAAGGTAAGTCGATTGGATTCTTCTATCTTGACCACCAGCAGGAAGCTCCCGAGGGAATCTCTACTGATGAGATGAAAATTATTAAAACCTTAAAGAAACAGGTATTGTCAGCTTTAAATGCGTAATAGCATTAACTGCCCACTATTATCGCCAGTATGAATTCAGACCGCAAGAGGCCCGCCTATGTTCCCGTGCACATCAACCCATAGATGCGGCAAACCCAACTCATTGAGCCATGCGGGTCCTTGTGCTTCCTTCAGCATGCCGATTGTTGAAGCACTGCCCGCGACCACACAGAACTCACCGATCACACTGACTGCTGCCATATGGTTAACCGGCCATCCGGTTTTTGGGTTGAGCACATGCCCATAGCGAGTACCATTGAGTACGATACATCGTTCATAATCACCACTGCTGGCCAGTGCACCCGAATGGAGCAACAGTGTTTGCAATAGGGCATCGGGCTTGCGCGGATGCCGAATAGCAATCTTCCAAGGACTTCCATCATCATGTGGGCCAATAACCCTGATATCGCCACCCAGATTAACAATACCATGCAGTATGCCCATTTCCTGACATAAAGCCGCAGCGCGGTCCACTGCATATTCTTTAACCACGCCACCCAAATCAATTTCCATTCCCGGCACAGTGAATGTCAATGTCGGGCGATGCCATTCCAGTTTATGCCATCCGACCCGGGTCATGAGTTGCTGAATTATGTCATCCGGCGGAATGTTTCCTGACTTGAAATTCCATGCGCGACGTAGAATTCCAGAAGTAATATCAAATAATCCATCACTCTGGTGGTAGCAGGTTTCCGCATAATCCAATAAACCAGCCGTTTCTTCATCCACAGAAATTTTTCCGCCAACTGACGCCACACGGTTAATCTTTGACAAGAAACTATCTTCACAGTATCGAGAATACATGGATTCCAGTCGGTTTACATCGTCAATCGCTGCTTGTACAGCCAGTCTCCCTGCTTCTTCATTCCTAGCATACAGTTGAATGGCACATGGTGAACCCATTGCCCTGAAATCATATTGATAATACTTTAGCGATGTCAATTTTGATGTGTTCTACAGGCGTAAACATAATAATTACGAACCTAAAATCGATAACTCCAGGTTGCTGAGAGCATTCCCTTCCGGTCAAGCTGGTATCCATTAAAATCATTCCTGACAGGCTGTATCCATTCAAAACCGAAGCGATTGCCCGCAAACCGTCCACCAGGAATAACGGCGCTCATTCCCAGACCGATATCCCAGAATTGTCCGCCGTAATTGGCAGGAAAATCCATCGGACCAATGCGTGCATTAAACGAGTCGAAATCACGCTGTACAGCACCTTGCCAGGTATATGCTCCCCGCACCGAGGCAGTTAACCAGCGTGTCAAATCGTATCCACCCCAGGTTGTTGCCTGCGCCAGATCACCTAGCCGGTAACCGGATTTATTTTTTTCTTCAAGGCGCTTGACACCACTGACTTGTGCGCCCCACGACCACCGGTTTTTCTCACCCGTATAGGTCAGACTGGGCATAAAATCCCATGTACCGCTCCCCAATTGCATGCCAAAATGAATCAATCCCCCATCGACCTTGGCCATACGCCGCAACTCGATATCCACTTTTCCGGTTGGCGCACTGAATCCGAGATTCATGTGAACACGATGACCCGGAATACTAATCAGTTTAATGAGTGATGAAAAATACGTATCGCCAACAGCGCCAGTCTCATGGCCGGCAATGCCCTGATGCTCATGCACACCCGGCACAGGCGGCGGCGCCTTGTCCAATCTGCGCAGATTCATATCCATATCCATGAATGTGGGCATCAGCATGACATTCCACCATTTGGTGGGAGCGTACATGATGTCGAGCATATGCATTCTCATGTTCATATAAGTGGGTGTGAACCGGCACGGCAACGTATCGCTGCAGCCTTGCTCAACAATCACAGGGTCACTCGCTTTATGTGAGCCATGCATCATATGCCCATCCGCTCGACCCAGCATCAACCGATAACCCATCATGAAATCACCCGGCTTATCGAGCATATGACCAAACATAATGCCTGCCGGCGGGATTTTGTGTTGATGGTGGACAACTGAATGCTGATTATGCGACGAATTACCCGCACCCGGTCTCGAAGTACCCACCCCTTCCATATCCAGTCTCAAGGCTGCGCTGGCCACATAATAGTCAAAATCCGCAAAGCTATTGCCGCCACCGCCACCTATTTGCATCGCACTGGCTCGTGTATAGTATTCAAAACCAGCTTCCAGATTTATCCCTTTGGATAATCTCCTGTTGAGCGTAGCTCCTCCGCTCAAGGCACCAAAACCAGCCAGTCGATGGTCACTGGAAAAATTATCAGGTAATTTCCCGGCATCGAATTTATTCATTTGAACAGTTTGCCGGGAAAATAAATAAGGTTGATAAAAACTGGCGGCATCCTGAGAGTAGTATCGAATACGCGGTGTAAACGTCCACTCATTACCGAACGGTTGTACCCAGTTGGCATCAAAGGTATTGGTATTAACTCCCCAATCATCCAGTGTAAACTTGTAATTCAAATGCAATGCCGCATCAAATGGCGCAATATATTGAATGTACTTGGTATTAAAAGCCAATTGGTTACGGATATTCGGACGCTGTTCAATCAAGGCACGCATATCGCCGGAAATCGGCGTGGCAAGATTATTATTCAACGCAACAGGATCGATGAAAATAACCGACATGACCTTATAGGGATTTTCCATGAATCCGTTGCTATGGGTATAACCAACACTGACATCAACCAGCGCGCTTTTAGTTAAAATCTGCGTCAACCCGATATTTGCTGTCCAATCCTGTCGATCACCCCGCAGAATTTCTGATCCGCCTTTTCTTTCAATCTGCCGGGCGTATGCTGTTTTAGTAATATACGGCGAGGCATCATGATCCAGAATCGCACCAATCTCGCTGTGCGTATAACCCGAACCAAATTTCAGACTGGTCAGTTTCTGATTAAAATCCAGCCGCCCGCCGATATTGCCAAAGCTGGATTTATAATCTCTCTCCGTGGAGAACCCTCCACCCATATTCACCGCTGCCTCGTTCCATTCCCGGCTTAATCCAAAATTGCCTTGATTGCGCGTTTCAGGAGATGCGGAAGAAAGCACCATCACCGACCGGCTATCCTGACCCGTAATCTGACCGGTTCTTGGATCTTGCCGAAGAGGATTCAAGTCATGGTCCAATTGAACTGTTCTATTGATCAATGGAGAAGCACCCACTATGGTGGTGCCACCGAATGGATTATCCCGCAGGACAGGATTATTACTATTCGCAGCCAGCGGTGCGATCGTAATCGGTGTTGCGCCAGACCAGGTATCCTGCGTGTAACTATAAAAAAATTTGGTGCGATCGGTCAAGGAAAGACTGCCGCTTCCATGCAAAACATCTGCGCTGATCGGCTTTAGATTATTGGGAACACCAAAAAGATTGCGTTCGCCTTCCTGATATCGACTATATTGAAAATTAATGCGGTCTTTATCGGCCGCATGCGCAGAAGTCAACAACAGGCCGGGTAATACCAGTGCAGCGGAGGTGAACGCTTGCAGTGTTTTCTTGGGCTTGATAGGTGACTCTTTCAGATCACTGATGGAATGATAGCTACCGTGATGTTTGGGCATACAATTCCATGGCGAGCTTTAAACGCTAACAAGAACTATCTTTTATCTTTGAATGAATTCAATCGAACTTCAGTAGCACCCGCAACCGCCACCACCCGTGGAGGATTTATGGCTGGGTGCCGCTTCGCGACTGCTGTAGTTATGTGACTGTATTTCGCTTTGCAGGGGGTGTGGATCCAATGCCATCTGAGGTTTCGCAAGATTGCCCCGCTCCCAGGGCGCTACGTTGACGCAACCCGTCAAACCAATACTGACTACAAGCATTGATTTAATCATCACATAGTGAATTTCTTTCATGATCTCCGGGCAGTCAGGGCGATTACCGCAGGCTTTTATGGATTCTCCATCACGAGTTGCGCGATTAGAGCACGCAATTCTTCGGTCTCACCTGTACGGAATCCACGATGGATGTGGCGTATATTCCCTTTCCGATCAATCAGATAGGATGTCGGCATCGCCATCACCTCAAAACCCTTGGCGCATTGCTTGCTTGGATCGGCAACAATAGAAAAATCCACCGGATGGTTTGCAAGAAATTCCTGAGCGTCAGATACCTTTTCATCCAGATTGATACCAATTACCTGCAACCCTTTGTCCTTCATGTCATGATTGAGTTCGTTTAAAAAAGGAAAGGATTTTACGCAGGGAGGACACCAGGATGCCCAGAAATCCATGTAGATCACTTTCCCTTTCAATTCCCTTAAATTATGTGCCGGTGCGCCATCCAATGTAGTTAGTGTACAGGCGGCCGAAATCTCGTCAAGATGTTCTGCCATCGCTGTCGTTGCGACCAGACTCAGCAGCAGGGTTATAAAAAATACCCTTCTTATTTTGTTAGTCATTGCATTAATACCTCATTTCTTACGTAAATCATCTGATGAATCAGGGATTACTCAAATTGTTCGACAGCAATACTTGTCCCGGTATGAATACCTGTTGCCGTTTTACAGTGATAAGTAACGACAAACTGCCTTGCACCTGCATCGGTTTTGTTCACCAGTAATAAATAAATCCCATTCCCGCCCTGTAGTCTGATATACGGGCTTGCGCTGGCATCTCCTGAAACCGTATCGCTGATACTGACCGCCCGGTGATCCTTGATCAGCTGCAAATTAACCAGCAAACCATCGACTGGATCGGATTTATCAATAATATTGGCTTCCAGATAATCAGCTGGTCCGCCACCATCGTCAAAACAGGTAATTTTCGCAAAACCGGTAAAATTTCTGACAGTACCCGTTGGATCCATCACCGCTCCCCCTTCATCCGCTCTGCTGAATTGCGTATACCCCAGGAAGATTACAAATAAAATAGCCGTCAAGGTTTGATTGAGTAATGTATGCTGCATGATCCTGTATTCCTTATGATTGTTGTTTCCATCATTGAATTTATCGTTATTACCGTCTGTTCATAAATCAGTTCTGATCTGATTTCTTGTCAAGCTCTCGTTCTGGGAAAGAAGGAACGAGAGCCTGGTAGAACTTAATTAATATTTCCTCAAACAGAAAACCAAGCGGATAATCACTTTGGCCAAACCTGATTACCGTTAATCTTAATCGGCATATCACGACTTATTTGCGCTGCAGAAGGCTTAACCTCGACCGCAACCCCGGCACCACACGATTCTGGCAATGCACTGGTTCGATTAATCTGCAATGATGCCGGGCCATCATCAGTTGCACTGACGCGGTCATAAACCGTACCCAGCGCATTATGCGTCCAGAAATTCACGGTCAATTCATTGAAACCGGCAACATCCGTGATCTCGCAAATATCCGCAATCGAAATATAAAATTTGACGCTCTTGGCACAAGATGTCGGCTCAATGATCACGGCACTGGTTCTGAATGGAACAAATCCAATAAGATTATGCGGCAAAGATTCCCCACCCGCCCAGAAACCAACCACATTGCTATTACTATCCGTTTTCTCATCCTGATGCGTAAATACTGCCCGGCTATAGATTTTCTGGTTCGCATTAGTCCAGTTTTGCACATAATCAGTCAAAGGACCGGTATGCGGCTGACCATCCACGGTAATCGTGGAATCAATGCCATCAGGAAACACCACACTGGTACCCATGATCGATTTATCGCCACAGCCATGCCCAATGACAATGTTATTGGTAACCCGTGTATTTTCAGGTATCGCCGATGTTTCCAGCCGGGTATGCGCAAATGCGCCTTGTGCTATCAAAACCAGTAAACTGCTTCCTATTAAATAGCTGGAATAATTGTTGAATTTTTTTATCATTGCATTATTTCATCTTATAGAGATTTACTTAATTGAAGACAATCTATCCAAAAATCAGCAATACCTGCTTCAGGTGCCGACACGATTGCTCCCTTCACTCATTTCTCAGCAGCGCCAGCTTTATTAAATACTTCCAAACTACTCGCGATGCCTTGACAAAATAAAACAGACTTTAAAATCCACTTTATTTTGTCTAATCGTAAAACCCTCCCTGCAAATTTCTCAATACGCTCTTAAAGCGCGGAATTCGTGTATAAAACCAAATTGGTTCGCTTTAACACTGATGAAATTATCAGGTTGCCCCCAACAAATAGCAATGCGACATAATGTCGCATTGCTCTGTTTTACAGGGTCAGACCGATTTAGTCAGTGTCGCTGAAGGCGGTTTTGTACGATATGAATCTGTTTGATCAGAGCGCATTACATCCGGGTCTTATCAAAACAGTATTAGAAAATGCTGAAGGAATACTACTCGCAGGAATATTTCTGACCGGTCTGTAACATCTCGATTGCATGGATACGCGTTGCTTCAGTGATCGTCATCCCTCCCAACATGCGCGCAATCTCTTCAACACGCCCTCCCTCGTCCAGCGCAGTAATCCGGCTCAGGATCTGCTGGCTGTCAGTTGCGGTTGCTGATTTGATCACCTGCCATTGCTGATCGCCCATGGCAGCAACCTGTGGCAAGTGTGTAATACAAAGAACCTGACGCTCTTTACCTAACTTCTTCAGTAGCTTACCCACAATTTCTGCAACACGCCCGCCAATTCCCACATCCACTTCATCAAAAATCAATGTGGGTACCGTACCGACTTTACTGGTAATGACTTGAATAGCCAGACTGATTCTTGATAATTCGCCACCCGATGCCACCTTTGCCAAAGGCCTCAGTGGCAAGCCCTGGTGGGCAGAAACCTGAAATTCAATTTGCTCCAGCCCGGCTGCATTACCATGCTCCAGTGGTGTCAACTGGATCGAAAATTTACCTCCGGCAAGCGCCAGCATCTGCATCGATGCACTCACCTGCTGTGCGAATGTTTTGCTTGCCTTATGACGCACTGTACTCAGATCCTGCGCCAGTTTCCGGCAATTCTCCTGCGCCAGGGTTTCTTTTATCGCCAACTGACTCAGATCAGTCTCTGATCCGAGTTCTGCCAGTTGATGCGTTTTTGTTTCCAGCAGGAAAGCTAATTCTTCCGGCGTCACATGATATTTTCTGGCAAGTGTATGAACTGCTGTTACCCGGTACTCAATATCCTGCAAAGTCTGAGGATCCAGCTCCAGATGCTGCCGGTAATGCTTGAGTTCATAAATCGCTTCCTGTAACTGGATCTGCGCTGAATCCAGCAAATCAACGATTGACTTTAACTGATTGTCATAATCCAACAAATTTTGCAGCTGGCCATTGACCGCATTTATCTGCGTAATCGCAGCAAATTCGTTTTCGGATAATCGATCCAATCCTGTCTCAGCAGCTTCCAGTAACGTTGCCATATGTGATAGGCGGCTATGATCCGCCTGTAAGTTCTGCCATTCTTCCAGCGTAAAATTCAAATCAGACAGCTCACGCACTTGCCATTCGAGCTGCTCACGTTTTTCCTGTGATTCTGCAGCACGCTGCTCTTTCGATATCCTTTGCTGATATAAATCCTGCCAGGACTGATAGGCCGTTTTAACGGCCCTCGTCAATTCACCACAATCTGCGAAAGCATCCAGCAAATCTTGCTGGGCATCCTTCTGCAACAAGGATTGGTGGGCGTGCTGGCTGTGAATGGATACAAGATATTCACCAGCTGCGCGCAGTTGTTGCAGAGTGGCTGTATGGCCGTTGATATAACACCGGGATCGGCTATTGGTATCGATAATACGCCGTATCAGACAGATATCGGAATCACCCTGCAAGTCATTATCACGTAACCAGTCGATGAGTCCGGATTGTGCACTGACATCGAAATCGGCATTAATCTCGGCACGCTCACACCCATGCCGTATTTGGCTCAAATCACCGCGTTCACCCAAAGCCAGCGAAAGTGCATCAATCAGGATAGATTTGCCGGCGCCCGTTTCACCCGTCAGCACAGTAAAACCCGGCATAAAATCCAGTTCGATCTGATCAACAATCACAAAATCCCTGATGCTGAGGTGCCTTAGCATCAGGGAAACTCACTCCAGCCCAGTTTTTCGCGCAGCATGCGGTAATAGCTATGATTGACCGAATGGAGCAATCTGACTGTTTTTGGAAAGCGCCGGACAATAATCGTGTCAGTTTGCTCCAGATCGAAAAAAGAGTGACTGTCGCAATGAAGACGGACACTGGATGAACCATGCATCCGAATTTCCACGCTGGAATCCGGCCCTATCACAATAGGCCGGTTGCTTAAGGTATGCGGACAAACCGGCACCAGAGCGATCAAATCCAGTCCAGGATGCAGAATGGGGCCACCGGATGATAGCGCATAGGCCGTTGATCCGGTTGGTGTCGCCACGATCAGGCCATCAGAACGCAGCGTATTCACATATTCGTTATTCACTCTCACTTCGCATTCAATCATGCCACTGCTCATTCCGCGATACAGCACAACATCATTGAATGCCAGTGCGTTGAAAATGTCCTCTCCTTTACGAAACACCCCGGCAGTCAGCAACATGCGATGTTCAGTTGTGTAATGCCCTTTCAGCATTTCATCCAGGGTTTCCCGCATCGTATCAATCGATAAATCGGTCAGAAATCCCAGCCGCCCCTGATTAACGCCAATCAGGGGAACGTCATAAGCTACCAGCATGCGCGCGATATTAAGCATGGTGCCGTCTCCGCCCATGACAACAGCAAGATCAGCCTGCTGTCCAATCTCCTCAAGGGTTAGCGCCGGATATTCAGCACAATTCACCTGAGATGCTGTCAAGTGATCAAGTAATACGTGATAGTGGTGAGTGGTGAGATATTCGGCCAGATTAAGGAGCGGTATTGCAATTTCAGGATTCTTATGCTTCCCGATCAGTGCGATGGTTTTGAATGGAAAACTCATTACTGAATAATACGACCAGCTATTGGGTCACAGTTAAATAAAAACACTAAAGTTACCGTAGAGAAATGCATATTTTTAACTAACCACAAAGTACCTATGTAAAATTAGTTTATACCAGATGGGCAACAATGAATCATAACCGCACACCCTGTCGTACAATAAGGCCCACCGCACTCCAAGACGCGTGTTCGGAGAAAGTTTATCATATATGAAGAGAAATCACTGCTTACATCGAGACATTGGAGTTTATTGATTCGTGTAGAATTACACTATGCTAAATGATCGTGCGCAAATTTTATTAAAAACTCTGGTTGAACGATATATCCATGAAGGTCAGCCAGTCGGTTCACGAACGCTCTCAAAATACTCCGGCCTGGATCTGAGTCCTGCAACCATTCGCAATGTCATGGTTGACCTTGAAGAAATGGGCCTGGTTACCAGTCCCCATACATCGGCCGGAAGAATACCAACACCACAGGGTTACCGTCTCTTTATTGATACGCTCCTTGTGGTCAAAACTCTGGACAAGGTGGAGCTCAACCATCTGGAAAACCAACTGCATCCGAATAATCCATCACGCCTGATTAATGTGGCCTCACAACTGCTGTCAGAGCTCACACAATTTGCCGGCGTTGTCGTGACCCCCAAACGCTCCGGTGCAGTATTTCGCTATATTGAATTTATGGCGTTATCTGAAAAACGTATTTTATTGATTATTGTGACACCCGAGGGAGATGTACAAAATCGGATCATTTTCACAAATACTGTGTATAGCCAATCTGATCTCATTGAAGCAGGTAATTTCATTAACCAGAACTACGCAGGCTGTACCCTGGATGAAATTCGCAGCCGTCTTCACACTGAATTAAAACAGCTCCGCAGTGATATGATCAGCCTCCTCAATGCTGCGATCGACGCAGGGGGTGATGCAGCGAATGAAAGCAGTGAAGCGGTGGTTCTGGCGGGCGAGCGGAATCTTCTGAACATTCAGGATTTATCAGATAACTTATCCAGTTTAAAAAAATTATTCGAACTCTTTGAACGTAAAAGCAAGCTGTTTCAGTTACTGGAACTCAGTCGTCAGGCCCATGGTGTAAAGATTTTCATCGGTGGCGAATCGGATGTTGCTTCTCTAGAAGAATTCAGTGTTATTACGGCTCCCTACGAAATGGAAGGTGAAATTGTGGGGACAGTCGGTGTTATCGGCCCCAGACGTATGGCCTACGAACGGATCATTCCGATCGTAGATATCACGGCCAAACTATTATCTACCGGATTATCGCAAAATTAGCGCATACTATTCATGCTCTTATACTTGATCCACAACAGAAATTTATTTCTTTTTTGAATCAAATCTCACATCTATGACTTCTAAATCCATCTATCACCATGGCTCCTCTGCCAAGACCGGTGTTTTATACATCAATCTGGGTACACCGGAAGCGCCGACTGCCCAGGCATTGCGCCCTTATCTTAAAGAATTTCTAAGTAATCCTCGCGTGATTGAAATCCCCAGGTTGATATGGTGGCCCATCCTGCACGGCTTGATATTGCCTTTCCGCCCCAAGAAATCGGCTGCGAAATATGCACAAATCTGGATGCCGGAAGGTTCTCCGCTCAAGGTTCATACCGAACGACAGATAGAATTATTACGCAAGGAATTGCAGAGTCGGTTGCAAAACCCACCCATCATCGAATATGCCATGAACATAGGCAAACCATCGGTTGCGTCGGTTATGGCAAAAATGCAGGAACAAGGCTGCGAGCGCACTCTCATCCTTCCCCTTTTCCCTCAATATGCAGCCAGCAGTACAGCAGCAGCCATGGATAATGTTTTTGCAGTATTAAAACAAATGCGTAACCTGCCAGCCATCCGCACCGTTAAACAATATCATGACCATCCGGCCTACATTGCCGCGTTGGCACAGAATGTTCGCGACTATTGGGCAGAACAGGGCCAGCCTGACAAGCTGATCATCAGCTTTCATGGCATCCCGCAAGTCAATCTGGATAAAGGCGATCCCTATCACTGCGCATGCCATAAAACAGGCCGCTTATTAGCGGAAGCTCTGGGCCTGAAAACACATCAATATCAAGTATGTTTCCAGTCACGTTTTGGCAAAGCCAAATGGCTAACCCCCTACACCAGCCTCACATTAAAACAATTGGGCAAGGATCAGACACGACGTGTTGATGTAGTGTGCCCCGGATTTGTGTCTGATTGTCTGGAAACCCTGGAAGAAATTGCCATCGAAGCAAAAGATACATTTATTCAGGCGGGTGGCAAAGAATTTCATTATATTCCTTGCCTCAACGAACGTAATGACTGGATCCAGGCGTTGGCTGATATTACCTGCTCTCATCTGCACGGATGGCTGGATATCGAAGTGCCCGACGAGACTGCCAGATTATCCAGAAAACTAGCCCTGGAAATGGGTGCCAAGGATTAACATATGAAATTGAGTCAGTATTGACCCGCGTATCATTCTGGATTTTTACTCAGCATCGCCGGTAAATTCCTTAGAAATCTCCCTGCACTGGCCACCTGGCGGTGTAGCATGACCCAGTCTTCCGCGCGTTTTCTTGCATCCAGACAGCGTATCAGGCGCACTCTGAGTGCCTCATCCTGATAGTCCAGTATCGTAGCCCATAGCGTGTCATCCACATTATAAATTCTACCCTCCAGCAGACAAACAGGAATAACCCGTTCAATCGGCACCGCAAGATCCGTAGCAATTGTTTGCACTGCGGCGCTGATATTCGCTGCTTTACTATTCTGCTGATTTTTTAAATCGTAAGGTGGACGCCATTCACTCACCGGCCGTAGTCGATCAATACAACTGGCCACAACCAGCAAAGGGGGTGGGCGTCGATCCATACGTTCCGTCTGGGATACACGCAAGGCATCTAAGCAGGTACGTTCAGTCTGTCGATCCGGACGATTAGCTGAACTGACCCATAAAATTAAATCGGCATTTCCGGCCGCTGCCAGCATTTGTTCTTTGTCAAATAATAGACTGTCACAACCCGGGCTATCGAAGATCAACGCCCGGGTTAATCCTTCCCGTGCCAGAATGAATGGTTTCAGCACCTGGGTTGTATCAGGCAACACATCAACAGCCGTTGCAAGCTTTCCAAATAACGCATTAATCAAACTGGATTTGCCCACATTTGCCCGCCCTAAAACAAGAATACGCAGCGGTTCCGCAACCATCTTTGCAGTTTCTTCAACTTGGTTTAGATCCACTTTAGACACTGGTGTCGGAAATGCAGTAGGCTCTTCATCCTCTAGCGGCAAACGGCCACTATAAAGATCAATGGCGTAATAACCCACCTTGCAGATATAAGCACGCAGAAACCAGCGGTGTAATTCATTCCTGGCCTGATCAAAGCTGCGTTCGCGCAAATGCCGCCAGGCTTCACCAAGCAATGCATTGACGGGATTGACAATCATCCGGCTTGCCCGGTAGATATTAAATACTTGTTCTGCTTTATCTTTCCAGCGCTGTATGCGGAACAGATCACCAATGGTCAGGCGATTACTGAAAGGTATTTTTTCGGCCACATCCTGGCGCAGATCACGACTCGCTCGTTCGATAATGAATAAAGTATGCGGCACCGTCAGTTCAAGCAGTGGTTTTTCTACATCCGGGTGGTAACAATGCGCAACAGTTTCCATCGCCCTTTGCCCCAGTTCCAGCACCCACGCTCCATCTTCAAGTGGCCAATCCTCAGGATCACAGGTTTCCGCCAGTGCCTCGACCTGCTGCCACACCTTATCGGCACTCGGCGGCCAATCCGGATTGGGTTCAGTCACAGCTTCCGCTAATAATTGGCGCTCACGCCGCACTAGCCATTGCTGCATACCATAACCCAGACTGCCACACGCCACCATGGCAATCAACCAATACTGTATATAATCGCTCTGCCACAACCAGAGCAGGCCAAAACCAAGCAATGCCAATACCGGCAATATCATCAGTATAAGTACAAATAATCGCAGTGGATCAATCGCAGGCAACCGTGTTTTCATTCGAATTTACCCCGCAACCGATCCTTGAGTATCGAAGCGCCGCGCTCCAGCTCTTCTGCATAAATGCGGCGTAACGACTCAGGATCCACATTCAAGCCATCCTTGCGCCGGACAAAGAAATATACCGCCGCCTTACCCAGCGCATAGGTAGTCGCACTACTGGAACTGGCGCTCCATACCGCACCTACTGTTTGTCCCCAGAAAGGAATCACTTTGGCCACAGCACGGCTCACCATCCGCGTCAGGTAGCCAGATGCGATCCCCACTCCCACCAATCCCAGAAATTCCGTGATGGTGCTCTTATCCCAACGTTGCCCATAGAGAATTGCCAGGCTATGCAAAAGCTTTGCCTGGATCGCTGACACTGCAACCAGATCCACTACAGGCAAAGCACCCAACCCAGCGGCTGTCAGCGCATAGCCCACAATATGTTGGTGAGCAGTGCGCGCATACAGATCATGAATCTCTTTATCTCCGCTTAATTGATTTTGCAAACCCAGAGATGACATGGATTCAATCGCCTGCCACAGCGCTTCCATGCCATAATCCGGCGGCTCAAATCCATCCTCAGGTAGCGTCAAATCGACTGCCACCCAGCGCACCGGGGCAAAACCGGGTAATGGCTTCATGGCGCTGCATTGTGCTTGTAAAGCGCGGCGCAAATCAACCGGAACTGTCTCCGGTAATGGTTCATCCGCATAAGGCCAGGGTTGCACATGCCCAGACTCTCTGGGATAAAGTTCATGCAAACCGGTTTGTACAATCAACAACGGCCATTCGGGGTGATGCTGACGAACAGTGTGTAACACGTCAAATACCGCAGCTTGATTGATATCAGCCACTTTCATGACCGCCATCAGTAAATGTGCTTGAGATTCGCAATAACGAATATCGTCATCTGGATCATAGGAAACTTCGCCCAGGCCACGCGTATCCAGAAACCTGACAACCGGGGCATCCGCCGGAAAATCATAAAAACGTGAACTGCGGGTGCATGGCTGAAAACCATTGCCGATCTCAGCCGCTTCGCTACCCGTCAGCGCTCTGATAATCGACGTCTTACCTGCCTGCGTCTTGCCCAGCAACCACAATACGGGCACTGGCATCCTGACGCGCGCTTCGCGCAAAGATGCTTGTAGTAATTTCTCGTCAACTCTGGGCTCCAGCAACTCTGCTCGCAATCGCTCCCAATAGTCGGCCCAGTTTTTAAGATCGTTCAATTTCATCAAGCTCTTATATTAGCATCAGTGCATGGAAGATTTAAGTTTGAATGATTGCTTATTAATTACTTATTGATTCCAGACTATCTGGATTGATCTGTATAAATAAATAGGATTATTCACAGTTCAATGAAAAAGTTTCTTAATTCTTCGCACGGAATCATCGTATTAGTTCCAGTGTAAAATTCTACAGGAGAGACTCAACAATCAGTCCCAACACTTAAAAGGCATACATTCAAACAAATGGTAAATATTATGCAGCAACTATAAATTAATGGATGTTCTGATTTGTAGTATTTCCAGCAGTTCGTAATTTTCAGGAGCTATGCGTTATTCCAAGTAGATCTATAATTACCTAAATCAAACCAATATCAGAAATTTATTCTTCTTGAGTTTGATAGATATTCGGAAACTTTAGTTAACTAAAAAATCAGTAGCAGTGTAATATGATCTTTGAGCAGTGTAGCTACCCGTCTGGTTTAACCATATCTACGCAGGAGGAAATATAATGCTTGGTTTGTTTAAAGATACCCCTGTCGTTGGTAAGGCAAGTACAATAATTCAATGCTCGAATGACAAACTTTTTAGCTTTATTGGGATCAATTTAATTAATAATTATCCTAAATGGTCACCTGAAGTACGAGAATTGGAAAAACTAACAGATGGCTCTATAAGGCTAGGAACGTTATGCCGCCAGGTACGCATTGATCAAGGCAATCGTTCAGAGTCAACTTTTAAGGTTACAGTTTTTGAACCAGGGTCTCGAATTTGCCTTGAAGGCGTTTCCAATCCCTATCGGTGTGATTATATTATTGAGCCTGTTAATTTATCGGACAGTCGTGTTATTTTTATTTTTGAATTACTTAAGCTTGATATGCATATAAGGCCATTTGAGAAACTTGTTCGGATTGCTATTCAAGATGGCACTGAAAGAACAGTAAGAAATATCAAAAGATTAATTGAAGAGAAATAAATAAGGTTCTTAAAAATCTTATTGTTTTTATAACGAACAGTTGAGCAACTTGGAGAAAAATCATGGATTTTATTGTTGAGAAGGACCCTGGATTGATTCCACAAGTATTGTCCAAGATTCTTGATTCTTGCGTAAATGGAGTAACACTGGCCGATCCTGATCAGGAAGATATGCCACTGGTCTATGTGAACAAAGCATTTGAAAAAATGACAGGGTATACGCAAGCTGAAGTGCTCGGTAAGAATTGTCGGTTTTTACAGGGTAAAGAAAATGAGCAAGAGGGTGTTAATCAATTGCGGAAAGCAATACAAAATAAAGAAACCGTTGAAGTTACCCTTAGAAATTATCGAAAAAATGGTGAATTATTTTATAACCACTTATTAATGTCCCCACTTTTTGACTCAAAGGGAAATTTACTTTACTTCCTGGGGGTCCAGTATGATATTACGCAGCGTGTATATGCAACTGAGGAAATCAAAAAACTGAAAGAACAGATTGATCAGTGTAAACCTTAAGTTATTCGGGTGAGATAGTCTAGTTTTAATTGCACAAATCATGACTATCAGCACTTACAAAGAACCCATGGCTACAAACAATCTGTTTTTCCAGAAGTAAAGGCATCAAACCTTATAATCAGACAAATTCATGGAATGAATCCATATTACCCATTGATTTAACATAGAATTACATATGATAGATTAGACTTCTCTTATCTATCCCTACAAAATAACCCCAAGATTACTCTGAAATATTCCTATTCTGGAATTACTCCTTTAATCAACTAAAGATTCTTTAATATCAGTCCGATAAGGTCAGAAATATATGAGTCCGGCACTCAGGTAAATTTTCGCAAGAAGATGATTAGCTGATTGGCAGGTATGGCTCTACAGTAAAGAGTCCAAATTAAAGGAGAAAGATAATGAGACTACTTATTTTTATAGCGATGGTATTGATGACATTCACTCCTGCCACGGCAGAATCACATGATGCAATACTGCTAGCACAGTCAGTACCTTCAATATCGTTAACTGATAGATCCGGAAATATATATGACACCAATGGAAATGTATTGCTGCGTGATCAACGCGGTGGCTACGTTAATCTGAATGGTGGTCAATATATTCCTCCTGCCAATCGCCACCACACTAACCTTCATGATAATCGCGGCTACAATGATCAGAACTATAACAATCCTGGATTAGGGCATGACAAGGATCTGCACAAGGGAAAAGGAAAGCATAAAAATCAGCGTACCAATGGCCAGCAGAAAGGTCATCGTAACTAGAAATATCCGTTGGACTTAGGAAAATACCGCACCAACGGGATAACGCAGCATAATACTACCGACTGCATCAGTCTGTGTCGTAATCAACACTCTGTTTTATCGTACCCAAGTCCCT
>JBBTCY010000087.1:0-2109 GCA_038043005.1 Pseudomonadota bacterium | reverse complement strand
AGGAGAAATTACTTACGTGGATGCCGGGTTCAATACAGTTGCGTTTAATCTCGATAATTAAAGAGAGTTAAATAAAATTCAGTAGCCGTATCTTCAGAACTAAAAGTTATCTAACTTTATTTTAACTTCATGCCGTTGTCTAATCCCAGCAAGATAGGATGACATTTCTTCCTGGGTAATCATCTGCTGCAATTGTTTATTGAAGCTGCTCCGTTTCATTTCTTCTGCCGGACTGGGCTCAACAACCTGACTGATTCGTATCAAGCTATAACCACCCTTTGGGTTCTCAACACCCGCATAGGTCGGCAACTCTTTTAGCTCCGCCTTGAAAATAGCTTGTAAAACTTCATAGCTGATACCTTGTGATTGCATGTAGGAAACCAGCTTGACATCATTCCATTCCACAACGCCATCATCACCTGCCTGTAACCGTGCCAGCTTTGCTTTTCCTTCTTCAGTCGCTTTCTCAATGGCCATCTGTTTTTTTAATTTTTCAACGATCTCTTCTTTCACCATCATTAACGATTGGGCAGTTGCCGGCTTATGTTCCAGAATACGTACCGAAACAAGCGTATCGGGTGCTACCTCAATCGCGGCAGTATTTCGCTTGCTTTGAATTAAATCTTCGGAAAAAATCGCTGATAGCAACTTTTCATTGGACAGTATAGAAGGCTTTGCTGAATTTCGTGTAATCCAGTCACTGGATTGAATTGTCAACTCAAACTTCTCAGCCGCCGCCTGCAGGCTGTCGCTCTGTTCATAAACAACATTACTGAAGTCCTCAGCAATTTCCCCAAAATTACTCGCTACCATTTGTATTCTGAGCTTCTTTTCAATCTGCTCCCGCACTTCTTCAATATCCGGTAGCTTGGCTTCCTTGATTTCAGTAAGCTGGATGATGTGAAAACCAAAATTTGTTTCAACCAGTCCGCGAATTTCATCCGGCTGCATTTGAAAAATTTCATCTTCAAATGCTTTAACCATGACGCCACGACCAAAGAAACCGAGATCTCCACCCCGATCTGCTGAGCCCGAATCATTTGAATATTCTTTTGCAAGTTCTGAAAATTGATCAGGATTCTGTTTCACCCGTTCCAGTACATCGCGCGCTTTTTCCTGGATAGCCTGTTTTTCTTCATCTGGCACATCAGTCGATACACTGAATAAAATATGACTGGCTTTTCGTTCCTCAGACTGACCAAATTCGCTTGAATGCTCATTAAAATACTGGGAGACGGCCTCTTCACTAACTGGTTCATTCTTCGCCACATCATTCATTGACAGTACCAGATATTCAACTTTAGCGCGTTCCGGCAAATTAAAGTCATTCTTATGCTTATCATAATACGCGCTGATCGCTACCTCTTCAGGCTCCACCTGTGACAGGAAAAGATCAGGTTCTATTTGAACCTGACTGATTTCACGCTGCACTTCACTCAGGTACATGACTTTTCTGGCAATCACATCAGGAACAAAACCATATTCACTATAACCGTCCAGCAGTTGTTGTAATAGAAGCTCCTGACGAACACGCGATTCGAAAATTGACGGAGTAATTCCCTGGCTTCGTAACAGACTCTCATACTGTTGCTTAGAAAATTTACTGTCGCGCTGAAATGCCGGAGCCTCACTAATTGCCTTCACCACCTGCGAATCCAGCACAGTAAAACCATGGTTTACTGCCTCACGCTGCAATAGCCTTTGCTGAATCAGTCTCTCTAAGACTGAATTGCGTACTTCAAATGAATCCATCAGAGAGCTGTCAAAATTATTACCTAATGTCGCACGCATCCGTTCATGATGATCACGCAATGCCTGTTCAAATTCACGTCGCTGAATTTCTTCCCCATCAACGATGGCAACGAAGCCTTCTTTACCATCACTGCGATATGACTCTACACCCCAAAACAAGAATGGCAAAACGGCCAGCGCCATAATGATTTGAACAATATGCTTTTTACGGTTAACAAAATCAAACACAATAAAACCTGAATGGACTAAAAATGAAGAGAGAATTGTAGCAAATTAATACTTTAACTTGCTACAATCATTTGATTTGGCGGAGTGGACGGGACTCGAACCCGCGACCCCCGGCGTGACAGGCCGGTA
>JBBTCY010000086.1:0-5679 GCA_038043005.1 Pseudomonadota bacterium | reverse complement strand
TGAACATATTGCCAAAATTGGAGCTGGTGGCCATCATGATGTACTTCATCACATTGCCGAAGGTGCGCCGGCCTTCCATAACGCCTGCATGCAATACCTTCAGATCGTGTTCCAGCATGATCATGGCGGCTGCCTGTTTGGCGACATCCACTGCACTATCCACCGAGATGCCTATATCCGCCGTATGCAGGGAAGGTGCATCATTGATGCCATCACCGAGATAACCGACAACATGCTTGCGCGCTTTAAGTGCCAGCAGGATACGATTTTTTTGCGAAGGATTGACGCGACAAAACAGATTGACTTCTTCCACGCGGGCGCGTAGCGCATCATCGTGCATGGCTGTTATTTCTTTTCCTGTGAGCACGCCGGTAATGGGCAGATTTAACTGGTTGCACACATGGCGCGTCACCAACTCATTGTCGCCCGTTAGAATCTTTACACTGACTCCGCTGGCTTGCAATGCGGCCAATACCGGGCCGGCGCTGACCTTGGGTGGATCAAAAAAGGCTGCAAAGCCAGCAAAGATCAGATCGCTTTCGTCGGTAACGACTGCATGGGGATGATCTGGTGCAACGGTACGCCATGCGATACCGAGGACGCGAAACCCATCATTTCCGAGTGCGTCGAGCAGTGCATTGATTGATTTGAGTGTTGTCGCATCAAGCGGTACGACAACACCTGTTGTATCTTCATAGTGTGTACATAGATTCAGAATATCTTCAGGTGCTCCCTTGATCGACAACATGCGTGCTCCTTCACGTTCTATCAGCACGGATACGCGTCTACGCTCGAAATCAAAGGGTACTTCGTCGATTTTCTGCCAGCCGGTGATGGCTACTTCATGGTGCTGCAGAATGGCATCATCCAGCGGGCTTTTGAGTCCACTTTCAAAATAGCTGTTCAGATAGGCAAGTTCCAATACACGTTGAGTTTCCTGGCCTAGCGCATTGACATGACGCTCCAGATGAATCTTTGCTTCGGTCAGTGTTCCGGTCTTGTCAGTGCACAGGATATCCATGGCACCCATATCCTGAATCGCCGAGGGCCGTTTGACGATAACTTTCAAGGCAGCCATACGTAAAGCGCCGCGAGTCAGTGTAATGGATACCACCATAGGCAGTAATTCAGGCGTCAATCCGACTGCCAGGGCAACGGCAAACAGGAAAGATTCAAGCAGGGGACGATGCAGAACTATATTGACCAGCAATGTGAATAGAACCAGCAACAAGGTAAGACGCATGATAAGCATGCCAAATTGACGTGTACCCAGTTCAAAGGCAGCGGGTGGCGGCTTCTTCTCGAGGCTGTCGGCAATTTGCCCTAATGCGGTTGCCTGACCCGTACGGCCAATGAGTACGCGTGCCGAGCCACTGATTACGATGCTGCCCATAAATACAGCCGTTTCTGCTTCCAAAGTCCAAGGGTCAGCAATGACCGATGAGTCAACATGTTTCTCAACGGGAAAGGGTTCGCCGGTCAGTTGGGATTGATTGACAAAAAGATCTTTTGCTTCCAGCAATTGACCATCTGCCGGAACAAGATCGCCCGCAGACAGGAGAATGATGTCGCCCGGCACCACCTGTGCAACCGGTATCTCATGTGTTTTACCGTCACGCAATACCGTCGCGGTGATGGCCACCTGCGCGGCAAGTTTTGCGGCAGACTGGCCGGCACGATATTCCTGAATAAAATCGAGCGTGACACTCATGAGTATGATGAAGCCGATAATGAGTGCGCTGATTTCATCGCCGTTTAGTGCTGAGATGCTGATCGCAACGAGAAGTATCAACACGAGAGGGTTATGGAAATGCGCAAGAAACTGCAATACGATGGCGCGTTGCCTGGTTGGCTTAATCTCGTTGGGACCGTATTGCTTCAGCAGGGATGCTGCTTCAGTATGACTTAAACCAGTGCCGATTCTATTTAAGATTGTCATCCCTTGATTGTCCTGATTTCTTTCTTGCCTGTTGTCAAGTATATTCCTTTCATTCTAAAAAAATCTGCATGATGAACAAAGTGATCAAACCTGAAAAATCGGTGGATAGCCAATCGCTGGGTGTGCTCAGTCTGGCCGCATTGGGTGTGGTTTATGGCGATATTGGTACCAGCCCCCTGTATGTCATGAAAACTGTTTTTGATCCTGACCATGAACTGGCTGTTACGGACAGTAACGTGATGGGTGTTATTTCGCTCATCTTCTGGGCGCTCATGATTGTGGTGACGCTCAAATATATTACTTTGCTGCTGCGCGCGGATAATCACGGTGAAGGTGGAATCATGGCGCTGTTATCCCTGGCCAGTTCATCTGTTACAGCACATCCTAAATTACGCAATCTTCTGTTTCTAATTGGTGCGTTTGGCGCCGCGCTATTTTACGGGGATGGCGTGATTACTCCCGCCATATCGGTGCTAAGTGCAGTAGAAGGATTGGAGGTTGCAACGCCATTGCTGCAACCCTATGTACTGCCGATCACATTGACTGTGCTGATTTCACTTTTCCTGCTCCAGCAGCGTGGCACTGGTGGTATCGGTGCCATATTCGGACCCGTAACATTGATCTGGTTTGCAACTTTAGGGCTTATCGGCTTAATCAATATTGCGGAAGCACCTCATATTTTATATACACTGAATCCAATATATGCAGTAGTTTTTTGTCTGGATAATGGATTTCTGGCGTTTATTGTTTTCGGGGCTGTCGTGCTGGCAGTGACGGGTGGTGAGGCACTCTATGCCGATATGGGGCATTTTGGGATCAAGCCAATTCGCTTTGCCTGGTATGGATGCGTGTTACCGGCACTCACATTAAATTACCTGGGGCAAGGCGCACTGCTGCTTGCCAATCCGTCAGCAATTTCCAACCCTTTCTTTTTATTGTTTCCATCATGGGCACTGTATCCAATGGTGGGTCTGGCTACCGTGGCTACCGTCATTGCATCACAGGCGGTCATTTCCGGTGTTTTTTCCGTAACGATGCAGGCCATTCAACTGGGATTTCTGCCTCGCATGCGAATCAAACATACGTCAGACCAGAAGATGGGACAGATATATATTCCCTTGGTCAACTGGGTACTGTTGGCTGCAGTGCTGATGGCTGTAGTTGGATTTGGTTCATCATCGAACCTGGCATCTGCGTATGGTGTTGCCGTCACGATGACAATGCTGATTGAAACCCTGCTGACTTTCTTTGTGCTTCGTTATACCTGGAAAAATCCTCTGATAATGAGTGTGTTGGCAACTGGTTTCTTCTTGACCATCGACACCGCCTTTTTTTCAGCGACCCTGTTGAAAATTTTCCAGGGTGGCTGGTTTCCGCTGGTCATTGGCGGCATTATTTTTTTTATTATGACGACATGGAATCACGGACGCCGGATTCTTCAGGAGCGCTTACGGGCTGATGATATTTCTCTGCAACCATTTCTGGAATCACTCATTACGCACCCGCTGACCCGCGTGTCCGGGACAGCTGTTTTTCTGACCTCGCACCCAGATGGCGTGCCGCATGCGCTATTACATAATCTGGCCCACAATCAGGTATTGCATGAACGAGTCATCTTTTTGACCGTGGAATATCTGGAGACCCCAAGAGTTTCTGCAGAGGAACACATAGTAATCAAGCCATTAACAGGAAATTGCTATCAGATCACGGTTCGGTATGGTTTCAACGATGAACCTAATCTGCCTGTTGCGCTGGAGAGATGCCAGCAATATGGCATTGAGTTCGAGCCACTCAAAACCTCTTATTTCTTAAGTCGGGAAATTGTCGTGCCGAGCCTGGATGGTGGCATGGCGCTGTGGCGGGAAAGGCTTTTTGCCGCGATGGTGCATAATGCGAGCAACGCATCCGAATACTTCAAGTTACCGGCCAATCGTGTTCTTGAGTTGGGTACGCGGGTTGAAATCTAGCGGAGAAGTAAAATGAATGGATTGGCTATTTGGTGATAGGCTTGGCAAAGGGATATCAGTAAAATCTGATCTTCTGGATTTTCCGATGAACTATATTTCAGACCCCCCCGTTTTAATGACAGGAATGGAAGATTGCACAATGAAAAAACTATTATTAGCGCTGGCACTGGCTTTCATCAGTACTGATACGATGGCCGAATGGGCCAGGGTTGGCGACAGTACCAATAAAGGCGGCTACACAGCTTACGCTGACCTGGCTTCTATTCGTAAGGCAGGCGACAGGGCAAAAATGTGGGCACTGTTTGATTACAAAGTCGAACAGAAAGCCTCTGGCGTTAACTTTTTATCCGAAAAAATTCGACGGGAATATGACTGCAAGGAATCCCAGATGAGAGTGCTGGCGTTCTCGTTATTCAGCTGGAATATGGAGAGAGGAGAACTTGTCCGCTCCTATAACCAGCCTCAGAAATGGGAAGAAGTGCAACCCGGGAGTATCGATGAAGCTGAATGGAAAATGGCTTGTGGTAAATAGGGGTAAGCAAGCAAATATGGGGACAGGTTGCGATGGAATATAGCGGATGAGTCAGGAACAATTTTTATTGTGACCTCTCTGATTACGCATTGTTAATATCGGATTCGTGGCTCCGTGTCCTGTCATCCTGCAAAATACGATGGTAGACCCTAATGATTCCTAAAAATCATAATCATGCATTGAATTTATACATTCAGTCCATCAGTAAACTTTGATAAAGTGTCAGCTTTCTCAACGAGAAGTGTAATGTTACTACTCGAAATCCGTAATGTAACCAAACGGTTTGGGAATTTCACTGCTGTTGATGACGTTAGCATTGAAATCAAAGCCGGCGAATTCTTTACACTGTTGGGTCCATCCGGTTGTGGTAAGACGACGTTGTTACGTATGATCGCCGGTTTTGATGCGCCCGACGGCGGACAAATTTTGCTGGATGGTGAAGATATTGTCGATTTTCCTCCGGAGAAACGTCCCTTTCATACCGTTTTCCAGAGCTATGCGCTTTTTCCGCATATGACAGTAGCCGATAATATCGGATTCCCACTGAAAATGACTGGTAAAACTCTTGGAGAAATTAAAGCCCGAGTTTCCGAAGCACTGGAAGAAGTTGAACTTACCCAATTTGGTGATCGATACCCTCATGAATTGTCGGGCGGACAAAAGCAACGGGTGGCATTTGCCCGGGGACTCATCAATCAGCCGAGGCTATTATTACTGGATGAGCCATTGGGCGCGCTGGACGAGAAGTTGCGCGAGAATATGCAAAGAGAACTGATCAATTTACAGGCGGATGCTGGTGTCACATTTATTTATGTTACACACGCTCAAAACGAGGCATTGGCTTTATCGCACCGCATTGCAGTGATGAATCAAGGCAAAATTGAGCAGATTGACGAGCCATCGAGAATTTATAATTTTCCAGTGAATCGTTTTGTTGCTGATTTCATTGGGAAGATAAATATGCTGGAAGCATGGGTTATCGAGATTTCTTCTTCGTATTTAAAATTAAGGGTTGTCGGACTAGGAGAAGTCATGGTACCGGCAAAAGATCACATTAAAGTAAACGATCATGGTGTGTTTGCTGTGCGCCCAGAGCAAGTTCGTATCGTTCTACTGTCAGCAGAGGCCAATACTGGACTCCAATTGACTGGAAAAATAAAGGATTTCCTTTATATCGGTGATGTCACCACCTATATCATTGAACTGTCTAACAGCACACGAATTGAAGCATTACTTCCCAA
>JBBTCY010000085.1:0-2237 GCA_038043005.1 Pseudomonadota bacterium | reverse complement strand
CAGGGGAATCACCCGGAAGCGTTGCAGCACCTGCGCGAGCACCAGTTGAATTTCGAGCATGGCCATGTTGGCGCCGATGCAGGTGCGCGGGCCGGCAGAGAATGGCAGATAGCAGTATGAGTGGCGTGATTCTTCGCGTTGCGGGGCAAATCGATCGGGATCGAATTGTTCCGCATCAGGCCAATATTCCGGGTGGCGGTGCAGGCTGTAAATCGGCATGACCAGATAGCTTCCAGCTGGAATGCGGTAGCCGCCCAGCTCGATCTGTTCGGTGTTTTGCCGTGCAATCGCCCAGATGGGGGGATACAAGCGCAGGGATTCCTGCATGACTTGTTTCAGGTAAGGCAGCCGAATCAAATCGGCGCTGGTCGCTGGCGCGCCGGACAGCACGCTGCCGAGTTCGGCCACCAGTTGCGCTTCCACCTGAGGGTGCTGCGAGAGCAGATACAGCGTCCAGGCGATGGCGGTACCTGTCGTTTCATGCCCGGCCAGCAACAAGGTCACGATTTCATCGCGCAACTGGGTTTCGCTCATTCCCTCCCCGGTTTCCGTATCCCGCGCTGCCAGCAGGCGATCCAGCATGTCGTTATCCCCCACGCCCTGTTTGCGCCGATGTTCGATCAGCTCATGCACAATCTGGTCAAGCTGGTCCTTCATGCGCTGAAAATGACGATTGCTCGGCACCGGCAGCCAGGGGAGCAGCCTCAGCATGGCGCCCAGGGTTTGGGAATTGACGTTGATCACCTTGAGGATTTCAACAATCTGTTTCGAATAATGATCGATATCCGCGCCAAATAAAGCACGGCTCACAATCTGAAATGCCACATGTCCCATCTCCCGGTCCAGCCAGATGGGTTCCGTGGCGGGCTGATTCTCCCAGCGCTGTACCAGTTGCGCGGTCATCGCATTGATCACGGCATCGAAACCATACACGTTGCGGTTGGTGAAAACAGGTTGTACGAGTTGGCGCTGACTGCGCCAAAGCTCGCCTTCGCTGGTCACCAGGCCGCTGCCCAGCGATTGCGCGAGCACCCGGTAGTCGATGGTATCCTTGATAAACCGTGGATAGCCCTGGGTGAGGATTTGCCGCACATAATCGGGATTGTTGATGGTGTAAAGGGTCAGCACGCCGCGCCAGCGCACCACATCGCCGTAAGTCTGCGTCAGTTTCTCAAAATACTGCGGCGGCCCCTGCCAGTACTCCCGGATGCCTGCCCACAGGGACGGACCGGGTGGCAAGGGTAATTCTGCTTCCTTATTATTTTTCTGCATGGGCTTTGCTTTATGCTTTTATTGGGTTTTACGCGATAATAGCGCTTTCCATCGAAAATCGACATCACTTATGCATCTTTCCATCATTATCCCCGCCTTTAACGAAGAACGCCTGATCACGCATTGTCTGGATTCCGTTGCCGAATCACTGACTGCCAATCAGAAACCCAGTTTTACTTCTGAAGTCATCGTCGTGGACAACAACTCAACCGATAAAACCGCAGAACTGGCTGCGCAGGCCGGTGCAAAAGTGGTATTCGAGCCGATTAACCAGATCGGCCGCGCACGCAATGCCGGTGCAGTGTCAGCAACGGGCGACTGGCTGCTGTTTGTGGATGCGGACAGCCTGCTCAATCCCGGCATGGTCGCCGATATCCTGCAAATGATCGAAACGGGCAAACATGTGGGCTGCGGCAGCACCATGTATATGCCGGATCTGCCGTGGTGGGGCACCGCCGCCATGCGACTATGGACAGCGTGTTCGGTCGTATTTCACTGGGCATCGGGTGCGCTCGTGGTATGCCGTGCCGATGCATTCCGTGACGTGGGCGGATTCAATCAGGAGCTCTTTGCCGCCGATGAAATTGATCTCAGCCAACTGCTGAAACAATGGGGATGCAAGCGTGGCCTGAAATTCACCATTCTGACCCGACACCCGCTCGTCACTTCGCCGCGCAAGGTACAACTGTATACCGGCCGGGAAATCGCAAGCCAGATTCTGCACGTACTGCTCAGCCCCCGCCGGGTATTGCAGGACAAGAAAAAACTACCGATCTGGTACGATGGGCGGCGTTAGGTAATATAGTGGGTATCCATTACCTATCTCAATAAAACGCGTCCGGTCAGCAAACCAGGCGTGACAGATGAAGCGACCCAGATGGAATTGGAACTGTTTGCATACTGATTTAGCATTACCGCTCTTTGACGCCCTTCCGCCTTAGCCAGTATTTCTCACATTCAATCGC
>JBBTCY010000084.1:24415-29075 GCA_038043005.1 Pseudomonadota bacterium | reverse complement strand
GAGCAGAGGACTGAAAATCCTTGTGTCGGTGGTTCGATTCCGCCCTTGGCCACCAGATAAAACAAGCACTTATAGCTTAATTGCATAAGTGCTTTTTTGTTTTCCGGCATTTGTGTAGCCACTATGTAGGAAAAAAAATCAACAGTAAGCAATAAAAAACCCGCCAGAAGCGGGTTGGTTTGGATACAAATAAAAAAACAACCATCCGGCTATGCTTTTCTGTTACTGGCACTGGTTGATGCGGATAAATCAAACTAAAAGGGAGGAATGTTGATTTGCCTTATTAGAAATATTTATCCTTCATTAGTTCCCTTAGTAATTTCTACCAGAATCTCTACGGCGGATTCAAGAATCAACTGCAACAGTTAATGTTTTATATCAATATTACCCGCTGAAAAGTGATTGGAATTAAAATGTCGTGTGCTAAAACAATAAGACTGGGGTTGTTATGAAAGCGGTATTTTTTGAAAAAGGGGGGTCGACGGGTATCCTGCAGTATGGCGATTGGGAAACTCCCGATTACTGTGGTGAGAATCAGGTTCTGGTGCGTATCAAGGCTGCCGGTATCAATCCGATTGATACCAAGATTCGCGCTGTGCCGGAACACTTTCCTGTTTCATTTCCCGTTATACCGGGTTGTGATGGCGCTGGCATCGTGGAGGCTGTTGGTCTGCATGTGCGGAATTTCAAATCGGGCGATGAGGTTTATTTTTCCCAACCCGGCTTTAATCAACGTCAGGGGACTTACGCCGACTATGTGCTGGTAGATGCCTGTTTGCTGGCGTTGAAGCCACGTTCTTTGTCATTTGTGCAGGCGGCTGCAGCGCCGCTGATTTTTATCACAGCATGGGAAGCCTTGCACGATCGGGCCCGTATCACCAGCGGTCAGAAAGTGCTCATTCACGCCGGTGCGGGTGGTGTGGGTCATGCGGCGATTCAATTGGCAAAGCTGGCTGGTGCCCAGGTGATCACAACCGTGAGTAGCGAGGAGAAAGCAGCCTGTGCGATACGATTGGGCGCTGACAAAGTTATAAATTATAAAATGCAGGATGTGACGGTAGAAGTAGAACGCTGGACCGCAGGCGGTGGTGTGGATATTGCATTCGATACGGTGGGTCCGGATGTATTGCAGAGCTGTTTTGATTGCGTCAAACCGTATGGCGATGTGGTGACTATTCTGCAACCGGCGCCTGATACTGACTGGAGTGAAGCGCGGAAGCGCAATGTGCGATTCAGCCTTGAACTGATGTTGACGCCTGTGTTGCTGGAACTGGAGAATGCGAAACTGCATCAAAGTGAGATACTGCGACGCTGTGCGGCTTTATTTGATGAAAATAAACTGACGATTGAGATAGCACATACCTTTAGCCTGGCAGAGGCCGCTGCTGCGCAGGATTTTCTTGAACGGAGTCATCCGGCAGGGAAGGTGGTCATCACGATGTAAAAATTGACCGGGCTTTATTGCTGCAGAATGAGATTTTCAAATTCTGTTGCTGGAACGGGAGGGGAGTAGAGGAAACCTTGTACATAGTCGCAACCGAATTCCGTCAATAAATCCTGTTGCTCATTTGTTTCCACGCCTTCGGCAATCGTTTTGATATCCAGTTTATGAGCCATCACAATCATGGCTTCAACCAGTGCACGGTCAGTCGTATTGTGAATGAGATTGCTGATGAAAGAACGATCGATTTTGATATAGTCGATATTGAATTCCTTCAGATACGACAGTGAGGAAAAACCGGTGCCAAAATCGTCGATGGATACTTCAATGCCTTTATTCCGGAATTCCAGTAAGAAATTTCTGGCCATGGGAGAGCTTCGTAACAAAAGGCCTTCAGTAATTTCTACATTTATGCAATTTCCAGGCAGATTGAATCGGGTGAGTACTTCATGCCAGGCACGCTTATTGATTTGTTGAAACTGAATCGGTGATTTGTTGACGCTGACTTGAATGATATAACCAAATTGCTTGAGCCAGTGCTGGATGTGAGCAATCGATTGATCAAACACCCATTCACCTATTTCCAGAATTAATCCGCTTTCTTCTGCCAGAGAAATGAAATCACCGGGATTGATCATGCCGCGTTGTGGATGCTCCCAGCGTAACAGGGCCTCCGCTTTGATAATGCGCCGATTGGACAGATCCAGAATAGGTTGATAGTAGACCTGCATCTCATTACGCATCAACGCTTTTCTAAGATCATTGGTGAGCGTCATTTTTTCATTGGCTGTGTGTTGCATCGAGGGCGTGAAGTAGCAAAAACGATCCCGCCCTCCCTGTTTTGCGGCATACATGGCCTGATCCGCATGCTTCATCAGGCTTTCAGCATCTGTGCCATCCTCTGGGCAAAGAACAATGCCGATACTGGCGGAAATGTGATAATCGATTTGATCCTGATTGAGTTTAAAGGGTTTGCTCAATTCCTGAGTGATATGCTGAACGATCGTTTCAATGTGTGATTTGTAGCCAGCACTTGCCAGAATCACAGCAAACTCATCTCCACCAAGCCGTGCGGCCGTATCGGTCTCATTTATACATAATCGGATACGTTTCCCGACTTCTTTGAGTAACTTGTCTCCCAAGGCATGGCCCAACGTATCATTGATATCCTTGAAATGATCCAGATCGAGAAATAATACTGAAAGCGATGATCTGGCGTGGAGAGATTTTCTGATTGCCTGATCCAGTCGGTCCTTGAATAAATGGCGATTAGGCAACATGGTCAGTTGATCATAATTTGCCTGGATTAAGATCAGTTCTTCCTTCTGCTTTTTCTCGGTAATATCGGAGAACTGTGCGACATAACAGTATATACGGCCGTTCGGGCGATAGATCACGCTGATGTTTAGCCATTTGGCGTGAATAATGCCGTCTTTGCGACGATCCCAGATTTCGCCCTGCCAATGGCCTTTGTTTTGAACCGCCTGCCACATTTCCTGATAAAAGACTGGGTCATGACGCCCGGATCGAAAGATTCGTGGACTTTTGCCGACTACATCGGATAACTCATAGCCTGTCATGCGGGTGAAAGCCGGATTTACCTGGATGATGCGATTGTTTTCATCGGACACCATGATCGCTTCACTACTGGAATGGTAAATTTCATTGGCTAACAGCATCGATTCATTGGCCTGCTTCTGCTCAGTAATATCCTGATAAATGCCAAGTATTCCGATTATTTCATTATTGGTATTACGAAATGGAACCTTGGATGTTCGAAGCCAGACTGTTTTTCCATTGGCCGTTGTTTGCGGCTCTTCATAATCAAGTCTCGGAATACCGGACTCCATAACTTGCCTGTCATCATTTCGATAAATGCCCGCTTGTTCTTTCCAGACCAGTTGATTGTCAGATTTGCCGATGATGTTTTCTGGAGATGATTCTCCGGCATCGTGTGCAAAAGCAGGATTACAGCCCAGATAGCAGGATTGTCGGTCTTTCCAGAAAATACGGACAGGTGCGGTATCAACAATAGCCTTGAGAAAATTGCGTGACTCGGCAAGCGCAATTTCTTTTTGCTTATGTTCAGTGATATCGGTGATCGTGCCGACATAGCCCATCACAGCGCCATTCTCATCATGTTCGGTTTGTGCCTGACCCATAACCCAGATAACCTTTTGGCTTTTGGACTGGAAGCGATATTCAGACAAAAATGGTTGATGATGCCGCACAGCGTGTGCCCACTCTATGGCAATGCGTTCCCGGTCGTCCGGATGCAATGCATTTGTCCAACTGTCTCTTGCGACAGCTTCAAGCAGACTTAAACCGGTTATCTCACTCCAGCGTGCATTAACATAAAAACAGTCTCCGGTTACGTTGGTGCGAAAAATACCAACTGGTGAGATTTCTGCTAATGTGCGGAATAATCGTTCGTTCTCACGCAATGTTTTTTCTAATAATTTTTGTGACGTGATGTCTACCAGTACGCCATGCCAGATCGTCGATCCATCGTTTTCTCGATGCGGTATGGAGTTACCGCGTAGCCATTTTTCGCCGTTTTTCGTATGAATGGGGAACTCATGCAGCCACGGCGTATCGTTTTCCAGAGAATAACTGATGGATTGATTAATGGCTGGTAATGCAGCGGCAGGTATTTGCTGGAAGATGTTCTCGATATCAGCCATGCAGTCCGCTGGCGAATATCCTATTAAATCGGTAATACCTTCACTGATGAAGGGCATGGAGCGATGACCGGTTGCATCAATGCGGAACTCATAGACTGCCCCCGGTACGGTGGCAACAAGTTTGCGAAAACGGTGTTCACTGACGCGTAATTCATCCGTGCGCTCTGTGACAAGGGATTCCAGATTTTTATTAAGCCTGAGGATCTCTGCTTCGGCAGCCTTACGGTCATTGATATTTCTGAATATTCCACGGGTAGCGATGGGTTGTCCGTCTTCCACGCGTAAACTGACTTGACCTTCCACAATGATAATCCGTCCATCTTTCGACTGGAAGGAGACCTCAATCAATCCAACATTCTCGCCGACCATGATTCTTTGAAAGAGGTTGCGGCAATGATCAAAGCAATCTGCATGGATCACATTGAAGATATTCAGTATGGCCACTTCGTCTGCGGAATATCCCAGCGTTTCTCGCCAGGCACGATTCACAAAAAGAATACGACCATCCGGCGCGATACTCTGTATCAGATCATGG